>NZ_JACSMC010000009.1:0-87271 GCF_018618435.1 Exiguobacterium sp. s150
AAACAGAAATGGACTGCGCTCGCACAAGCACTTCAGAATCCCACTCATCCCGAAGGGTGAGCTTGCGGCTTTAGCCGTGGGAGTGTCAAGTCTATATCGGGTGGTCACCGAAGACGAAGAAGGCGATTGACGAAGTGCTCGGCTACGAGCCGAACGCGGACATCGTCTTGATTGACCAATTAAAAGAAGAACCGTATGACCATGACCGCGTCCATTACGTGCATGGAGATGCCTCGGACGAGACGGTGCTCCTGCAGGCGAACATTCTCCGTGCGCGCCGCGTCGCCATCTTCGCGGACGCCCGGATCGCCGAGTCGTTGCTCGCCGACGGGAAGTCGCTCCTCATCGCTTCGGCCGTCGAGGCGCTGTCGCAAGCACAAGGCGTCGATTTGCATACGGTCGTCGAGGTGTGTGAAGAGCGGAACATCTCAAAGTTTAAACACGTCCGCATCGACGACTTCATCTTGGCGAACGACTCGGTGTCGCTCCTCATGGCGAAGGCGACGCTCCAACCGGGGACGACGTCGATTTTTCGGCAACTTTTGAGCAAGCAGTCGGGTGGCAACATCCAGGCACTCGCACCGCGCCCGGAATGGACGACGATTCGGGCGGCGGCCGAGGCGTTGCTCGGCCAGGGCGTCACGCTCATGGCCGTCAACGACCGGCTCGATTATGCGACCGTGCTCGACACAAAGCTCGAGGCGAGCGATACACTCTACGTCGTCTGTCACGACGACACGTGGGAACGATTGAATAAACAAGGAGGGGTTTGATGCATAACGGAACGTTCATCCGCAAGATGACACGCATGCAAAACGTCCAACGGTGGGACGAATATGCGCCGCACTATCACGACAATGCGGCGAGCCATAGTTTTCGCGTCGCGGTCTTCAGTTTGATCGCGGCTTATTATGAAGAACAAAAAGGACGTCCCGTCAACTTGCTCGATGTGTTAGGTAAGGCGCTCTTTCACGATATGAATGAGGTCCAGACGGGTCCGATCATGCACCGGACGAAAAAAGAGCCGACGCTAAAAGAACATATCGAGCGGATGGAGCGGACGGCGAGCCTCGGTCTCGTCGACTTATTATCGCAGTCGCTCCGACCTGACTTCTACCGCTTCCTCGTCGAGGCGGAGGACGACTCGTTCGAGGGACGGATCGTCGACGGCATCGACTCGTTCGATGCGATGTTGTTCGTCCGTCGCGAGGTCGCGCACGGGTCGCCGCACTTCGTCGCGAAGCTCGAGGAGATGAAAGCGGCGCTCCGGGAGCACCCGCTCGCTTCCGTCCGCTGGCTATACGATCAAGTCGAACAAGAGACGGAAGTGGCGACGTTCATCGAGAACGTCATGCGCATGGACAGCGTGAGGCGTTGGAAGGGTCGCTTCAACACGATTGACGACAACGACGCGATTCACGGCTTCCGGGCGGCGGCGCTAGGCATGTTCAGCGGGCTGATGGAGCAGAAGAAGTACGGCGTCGACGTCGATGTGGCGGAACTCGTCGCGCGCTTGCTTTGTCATGACCTCGTTGAAGGGGTGACCGGGGACGTGCTCGGTCCGGTGAAGCATTCGACGACCGAGACTGGGCAGGCGTTCGAGGCGTATGAGCGGGCTGAAAGTGAGGCGCTCTTATCGCTCCTCCCGGATTACATGCAATCGGCATTTCGCCGCTATATGGCCGACTCAAAAGACGATACGTATGAAGGCAAACTCGTCGACATGATGGACAAGCTCGACGCCCTCATCAAGATGAATATGGAGCGGAAGATGAACGGGGCCGAGTACGAGGTCATCTATCGGGAACAGCTGCGGAAAGTGCAGATGCGCTATGAGAACCCGAGTATGATTTTCTTCTTGGCGTACATTTTGCACGACCTGGATTATGTAACGAGTTGACAACGTCACGGACGAATTCGTCCGTGGCTTTTTTTATATCATTCATTGACATATATCATTTAACGATATATAGTAAACGTAAGAAGTATATCGTTGAATGATATAGGAGGTGGTCATATGCCACGGAATGACACGATCGAGCTCGGCGAGTTGACCGACAGCACGTTTTACATCCTGCTCGCCTTGACCGAGCCGAGACATGGCTACTTGATTATGCAGTTCGTCGAGGAATTGACGGCAGGACGGATGCAAATCGGACCGGCTTCGATGTATACGATTATCAAGAAGCTCGTCGCTGCAGGACTCATCCACCCGCTTGACGGAGACGGGAAGAAAAAGAGTTACTTGATCACCGATGCGGGGCGCGATTTGCTCTGCGATGATGTGAGACGACGCCAAGCGATTGTCGAGGACGCACGATTCATCTTAGAAGGGGAGGGACACGTATGAAACGGAAGTACATGTCGAGCTGGGGGCTCGCGTTTGCCGAAGAACGTGAGATGCGAAAGCTCGAACAGATGGCAGCTCAGGGATGGCACTTAGAAAAGTTCGCACCACTCGGTTATTCATTGGTCGAAGGCGAACCGGCAGACGTCCAGTACAGCCTCGATTACCGTACGCGTCCGGACGAAGAGTATTTCGAGATGTTCGCATCGAGCGGGTGGGAGCACGTGACATCGACCGGGGACGAGATTCACATCTTCAAAGGCCGTCCCGGAGCGCGGCCGATCTATTCAGACCGAGAGACGATGGTTACGAAGTACGCGACAGAAGAGCGGACAATGGGGCGTGCGGCGCTCACGTTTCTCGTCGTGTGGCTCGGCTTGCTCCTGTTGATGCAAGTCGATTGGTCTAGCGTGATGGCGACGGCGCTCTTCGTGGTCCATCTGCTCATCACGATCGGGCTCATCTTCACCGGACTCCCGTACCTCGGTTTCCTAGTGAAGCGAAAACGGATGGAACATGACAGCTGACTAGGCGGATGGCACAAGCCATCCGTTTTTGTTTTGGTCGACTGAACTATTCACGAAAAAAATAGTTAGGCGCGAAGCACCGTTTTAGCGAAACCCTCTATTCAACGAAAGTGAAATCGGGCATGATGATTAATGAAAGCGCTTGCATTAATCTTTTGAGGAGGAAAAGGGATGGGTAAACGACGGAAAGGGGTTGCTTTGACGGCAGGAGTCACAGCGATTGCACTGCTGGCTGGGCAACCGGTCGCGCAAGCGGCGACCCCGCAGAACGGCACGATGATGCAGTACTTCGAATGGTACGTCCCGAACGATGGGCTACATTGGAACCGGCTATCGAACGATTCACAGCATTTGAAAGACATCGGGGTGACGACGGTTTGGATCCCGCCGGCGTATAAAGGGACGTCGCAGAACGATGTCGGCTACGGCGCGTACGACTTATATGACCTCGGTGAGTTCAATCAAAAAGGGACGACCCGGACGAAGTACGGGACGAGAGCCCAGCTCCAGTCGGCCATTACGAGCTTGCGCGGCAAAGGCATCGGTGTCTACGGTGACGTCGTCATGAACCATAAAGGTGGTGCCGACTATACGGAGACCGTCCAAGCGATCGAGGTCAACCCGTCGAACCGCAATCAAGAGACGTCGGGCGAGTACGCCATCTCGGCGTGGACCGGCTTCAACTTCGCCGGGCGCAACAATATATACTCGCCGTTCAAATGGCGCTGGTATCACTTTGACGGCACCGATTGGGACCAGTCGCGAAACTTGAGCCGAATCTACAAGTTCAAGAGCACGGGCAAGGCGTGGGACACGGACGTCTCGAACGAGAACGGCAACTACGACTACCTCATGTACGCCGACGTCGACTTCGACCATCCGGAAGTGAGGCAAGAGATGAAGAACTGGGGCAAGTGGTACGCCGACTCGCTCGGACTCGACGGCTTCCGCTTGGATGCAGTCAAGCACATTAGCCATTCGTATTTACGGGAGTGGGTGACGAGCGTAAGGCAGACGACCGGCAAAGAGATGTTCACGGTCGCCGAGTATTGGAAGAACGACCTCGGCGCCATCAACGACTATTTGGCGAAGACCGGGTACACGCATTCCGTCTTCGATGTGCCGCTCCATTATAACTTCCAAGCGGCCGGGAACGGCGGCGGGTTCTATGACATGCGCAACATCTTGAAAGGGACGGTCGTCGAGCAACATCCGACGCTCGCCGTGACAATCGTCGACAACCATGACTCGCAGCCGGGGCAATCGCTCGAATCGACGGTCGCCAACTGGTTCAAACCGCTCGCCTACGCGACGATCATGACGCGCGGCCAAGGCTACCCGACACTCTTCTATGGCGATTATTACGGGACGAAAGGGACGACGAACCGGGAAATTCCGAACATGTCGGCGTCGCTGCAGCCGATCATGAAGGCGCGGAAAGACTTCGCCTACGGCACGCAACACGACTATATCGACCATCACGACGTCATCGGCTGGACGCGCGAAGGTGTGGCGGACCGTGCCAAGTCGGGTCTCGCGACGATTCTATCGGACGGACCGGGCGGCTCGAAATGGATGTACGTCGGTCGTCAAAACGCCGGCGAAGTGTGGAAAGATATGACCGGCAACAACGCTCGTCTCGTCACAATCAACGCCGATGGCTGGGGCCAGTTCTTCGTCAACGGGGGATCGGTGTCCATCTATACACAACAATAAGAAAAACGAGTCGCGAGACTCGTTTTTTAGCGTTTCCATATCCATTCGTCACTCTCGTACTTCAAGACGAGCTGACGGATTTCTTCTTGTTGCGACTCGGTGAAGACGAGCGGTTCGAACGTCAAGTCGAACGCGTCACGGAACCCGTCCGTGAACGCGGCAGCGACCTCATCGAACGACACGTCGCGCCCGAGCGTCTCGTTGAGCGAGACGGCCTTGTCCCCAAACCGTGCTTTCGCTTCCGCTTTTTCCTCTTTTTCGAGGTTGAAGCAGTCGAACAACACGTCATCGTTCATCGATAAGGGGATCGAGCCATGTTGCAAGACGGCGCCTTGATGGCGCACTTGGGCGCTGCCGGCGATCTTCCTCCCGTCGACGGCAAGCTCATAATACGAGGCGGCGTCGAAGCAGACGGCCGACTTCGGTTTCCGAAGTGCTTCGCGGTCGGCTTCTGTCAGCGGGACAGAAAATTCGGCCGGGACATCGAGTGCGCGGTATCCGCGACGTACCCCTTCGGTCAACAAGCGATAACTCTCGATGACGTTCGTCGGGAGGGACGGCATCGTCTCCGGCAAGATGACGCTATACGTCAGCTCATCCGCATGGAGCACGGCGCGCCCGCCGGTCAGGCGCCGGACGACCGGGATTTGGTTCTTCCGTAACGCGTCCCGGTCAAGGTCGCGCGTCGCCCGTTGGAAGCGACCGACGCTGATGGCGTGCGGGGCCCATGAGTAGAAGCGGAGCGTCGGTTTTAATTCGCCTCGCGCGACGAACGTCGCGACGGCTTCATCGATGGCCATATTTTCGGCCGGCGAGCGGCCTTCTGTCGTGATTAAGTGCCACGTCGTTCCATTCATACACTTCTCTTCTTTCTGTTAATCGATTGGGAGCATCGTGTGGCGACGCGCCTTGTGGACTTGTTCGTCGGCATGGTACGACGAGCGGACGAGCGGGCCGGCCTCACAGTGTGAGAAGCCTTTCATCAACGCGATCTCTTTCAACTCGGCGAACTCGTCCGGATGGTAGTAACGCTCGACGTCTAAGTGTTTCTTCGTCGGTTGCAAGTATTGGCCGAGCGTTAAAATATCGACGTGGTGAGCCCGGAGGTCATCCATCGCTTGAATCAACTCATCTTTCGTTTCACCGAGCCCGACCATGATCGACGACTTCGTAGGGATGTCCGGATTCAGCTCTTTTGAACGCTTCAAAAACTCGAGCGTGCGGTCGTACGTCGCTTTCGCCCGGACTCTCGGCGTCAGACGACGGACCGTCTCCAAGTTGTGGTTCATGATATCGGGACCGGCATCGATCAACGTCTGGAGCGCCGAGAAGTCGCCCATCATATCGGACGGCAGTACTTCAATCGACGTCTCCGGATTCATCGCGCGGACGGCCCGGACCGTCTCGGCGAACACCGTCGCCCCGTAATCGCTCAAATCGTCGCGCGCGACAGCGGTGATGACAACGTGCTTCAAGTTCATAAGGCGGACCGATTCGGCGACGCGTTTCGGTTCTTCCCAGTCGAGCTCGTTCGGTTTGCCGGTCGTGACCGCACAGAAGCGGCAGGCGCGCGTACAGATGCTTCCGAGAATCATGAATGTCGCCGTGCGGCGGACGGCCCAACATTCATGGATGTTCGGACATTTCGCTTCCTCGCAGACGGTATGTAGGTTTTTCTCGCGCATCATGTTTTTCAGGCCGGTGTATGTCTCGTTCGTGTTCAGTTTGATTTTCAACCATTCCGGCTTTCGTTTCAGTTCCCCTCGTGCCAAGATGATTTCCCCCTTTTTTAAGTTAACCCCTAACGAAATGAGTTTACCAAAAAATACGGAAGATTCGAACCACCGAAATTATTGGTTTTGCCAATACAGAGGAAGGTTGTTACAAAACAGGTTGTTTATTTCAAATTGGTTACGCTTTCATGTGAAGTGTTGTTTCCCTTTTTTGAAGTTGCTATACTGACGTTGACCACCTGAATAAGGACCATATGTAACTGATACGATCAGGCATGGGGTGAACGAGCGTTGATGAGGCAACGCTTCTTCCTCCGTGCCTTTTTGTTTAGGGGTCGGGGATAACTTTCAAAAAAGGAGTGGGGAACATGAACAAAGCATTGAACTGGACGGCGACACTCGGGCTGACGACGGCACTCTTCGTCTCATCGGTCCCGATGGCGAACGCGGTCGTGGCGGAGGAGGCACCACCGCTCTCGGTCGAGCAGCGGGTGACGAGCAAACTTGACGCCATGACGCTCGAACAGAAACTCGGTCAAATGATCATGCCAGACTTCCGATTATGGAACGGGGCGAACCATACGGCACTCGCACCGGACGTGGCCCGGGTCATCGACCGGTTCGACCTTGGGGGCGTCATCTTGTTCGCGGAGAACGTGATCGAGACCGAACAGACGACGAAACTCGTCCACGACCTGCAAGAAGTCGTCAAACAAGATGAGAGCAACGACATCCCGCTCTTCATCACGATCGATCAAGAAGGCGGCATCGTGACGCGGCTCGGGACCGGCACGAACCTGCCGGGCAACATGGCGCTCGGCGCGACGCGAAACAGCCAGTACTCGTATGATGCGGGGAACATCATCGGTTCAGAGTTGAACGCGCTCGGGGTGAACGTCAACTTCGGACCGGTCCTAGACGTCAACAACAATCCGGCCAACCCGGTCATCGGCGTCCGTTCGTTCTCGAGCGACCCGGAACTCGTCGGTGAGCTCGGTTCGGCGATGACGCAAGGCATCCAAGACCAAGGGGTCGCCGCGACGGCGAAACACTTCCCGGGACATGGGGATACGGCCGTCGATTCACACTATGGCCTCCCGATTGTCGATAAGTCGCTCGAGGACTTGCGCGGTCTCGAGTTGCTCCCGTTCAAGCGGGCGATCACCGAAGGCATCGACATGATCATGACGGCACACATCGGGATGCCGCAGATCGAGGATGAGGTCGTCGAATCGGCGCGCGGCACGTTCCCGCTCCCGGCGACGCTCTCGGACGATGTCATCACAGGCGTCTTACGTGAAGAGATGGGCTATGACGGCATCGTCATCACGGACGCCTTGAACATGCAGGCCATTTCGGACAACTTCACAGAGGCCGAAGCCGTTATCAAGACGTTCGAGGCGGGCGTCGATATCGCGCTCATGCCGACAATCTTACGGACGAACGCGGACGTCGTGAAATTGGAACGTATCTTTGATGAAGTGAAAGCCGCGGTCGAGAGCGGACGGCTCGATGAAGCGAAAATCGATGCGGCCGTCGAGCGGATTTTGACGCTCAAGGCTGAACGCGGTATTTGGGAAGAGTCGGTCGATACGACGACGCTCGAGGCGAAGCTCGCCGAGGCGAACGCGGTCGTCGGAAGTGCCGAACATAAAGCGAAAGAACGTGAGATCGCCGAAGCGGCTGTCACGCTCGTGAAAAATGATGACAAGACGCTCCCGTTCAAGCCGAAAAAAGGGGACACGGTCCTCGTGATCTCACCGGCGAAAGACCAGACGGACAGCATGGTGAAGGCGATCAAGTCGCTTGAGAAAAATGGGGGCAACATGAAAGACGTGGTCGTCACGACGGCGAACTATACGGCATCGACACCGCGCCTAGCGAACAATCCGAGCCTGAAACAAAAAATCGAGGCGGCGGACTATATCATCGTCGGCTCGAACGTGAACAACAGCGCGAAGCTCGGACCGAATGCGGTGGACAACTACGTGCCGGCGGAAGTGTTCCGTTACGCGAACGAGACCGGGAAGAAGTCGGTGCTCCTCAGCCTCCGGAACCCGTATGACGTCGCCGTTCAACCGGACGCACCGGCCCAGCTCCTCATTTACGGTTTCAAAGGGGACCCGAACGGACCGGACTCAGAGGCAGGGAACTTGAAGTCGGCTGGGCCGAACCTCCCGGCTGGCATCCGTGCCATCTTCGGTGAAGTGAAACCAGGCGGTAAGCTTCCGGTCGACGTACCGAAGTTCGAGAACGGGACGTTCCAAAACGAGCTCCACCTCGAATTCGGTGATGGTTTTACGAACTGGAATAAATAAAAAGACAGCGAGCGCCCAGATGGGTGCTCGCTGTTTTCGGTCGTCCATCGATTACGCCTCGAAATACGCGACGACGAGGAGGCCGGGACCGGTGTGCGCTCCGATGGCCGAGCCGACGATCGCCTTCGTCACGTGACGCGGCGTGACGTGTTCACGAAGCATCGATTCGAACTGGTCCGCCTTTTCAGGGTCGTCCCCGTGGCCGATAAAGACGTCCCCGCCTTCGATAATCGGTTTCGATTCGGTCATCCATTCCGTGATGCGACGCAACACTTTCTTATGGCCGCGAATCTTCTCGATCGGGACGAGTTTCCCGTCCTCGACCGTGAGGAGCGGGAGGATGGTGAGCAAGTCACCGATGAATGCGCTCGCTTTCGAGACGCGCCCGCCGCGCATCAAATATTCGAGCGATTCGACCGTGAACAAATGGCGAATCTTTCCGACGAGCGACACGGCATAGGCGACGGTCTCTTCATATGTATGCTCTTGACCATACTCGGCGACGGTTCTGACGAACAAGCCCTGTCCGACCGAGGCAGCACGAGTATCAAGAATATGGAACGTGCTATCCGGGTATTCTTCTTTTAACGCATTCCCGACCATGACGGCCGTCTGATACGTGCCCGACAGCTCGCCCGAAAAGGCGAGATAGAGGAACGGGACTTCTGATTCGAGCAATTGCCGGAAACAATGCTCGAGACGTGCGACCTCGATTTGAAACGTCTTCGGCGTCTTGCCGGCACGCATCGCCCCATATACGTCTTTCGGTTGAATCGTCTCGCCGTCTAGAAATTCTTCATTGTCGATGATGACACCGAGCGGTAATAGTTCTAACCCGTATTCAACGATTTGATCTTGAGTCAAATCGGCGCCGGTGTCCGTGATGATTTTAAACATGCGTTCACTCCTCTGTTAATTGGTGTTCGATGTCGCGAATCGGTTCATTTCGTTTCCACATCCGGTCGAGTTGCGCGGCGAGCATCTCTTGTTCGGCTGCGTCGAGCGTCCCTGACTTTAGCTCGCTGACGCTTCCGAGCACGTCGTACGCCCGTTTTAACACGTCTTGGACGGTGAGTGGAATCCCGAGCAACTCCTCGAGCGAGGCCATCGTCTCAGGAATGATGGCCGGATACGTGTGTCGTGTCGGTTCACCTTGAATCGCGGCGTCATAAAAGTCGCGGATGAGGGCGGCGCGTTCGCTCCCGCTTTTACGGACGCTCAAATAAATTTGAACGGCGACGCCACCGCGGACGCGGCGCTGCGAGATGCCGGCGAACTTCTTGCCTTCAATCGACAAATCGAAGCTACCGGGACAGTACGACCCGACGATCTCGCCGGCGACGATGGCGTCGGTCACGTCACGGAACATCTGTTGGATGAGTGACGTCATCGCCTCGTAGCCGCTGTCGATTTGAATTCCGTCATTCTCGGGTAAAATAAGAGATAAGTTCAATACATCTTCGTCAAGCACGACGGCAAGTCCTCCTGAATTTCGGACGACGGGGCGATACCCGCGCTCATGGAGCAGACGGATTCCGTCTTTCAAGTGGGGAAGGCGCGCGTCTTGAATCCCGAGCACGACCGTGTTCAAATGGACCCAGGCGCGGAGCACCGCACCTTGGACTTTCGTCGAGGCGCATAGCGTGTCGTCGGTCGCGAACGACTGCTCGGCTTGGAACATCGGACCGAGCGACGATTGGTCGATGAGGCGATAGGCCGGTTGGCGTAAAAGTGGATGGATCATATACATTAATTCCTTTTCAAAAGATAGTTTCCTGTTCATTATAGCATGGAGGGAACGACGCGCTGAAAGGCGAAATACATATTATTGAAACGTAGGGGGCAACGTCATGTACACGTCACGAGGTCAATTGTCCGGGTCGAAAGTGTTCAAAGACCCGGTTCATCGCTATATTTACGTCTACGATCATCTCATCTGGGAGTTGATTAACACGAAAGAGTTTCAACGGTTGCGTCGCATCAAACAGCTTGGGACGTCATTTTTGACGTTCCACGGGGCCGAACATACGCGCTTCCACCATTCGCTCGGCGTCTATGAGATCGCACGCCAACTCATCGACCAGTTCCATGAGTATCCGGAGTGGGACGACCGCAATCGGGAGCTGTTGCTCGCGGCGGCGCTCCTGCACGACGTCGGTCACGGGCCGTTCTCGCATGCGTTCGAACACGTCTTCTCGGTGCGCCACGAAGTGTGGACCGAGCGCATCATCTTAGGCGATACGGAAGTGAACAAAGTGCTTTCGGAGATGGGAATCGGCTTCCCGGAAGAAGTCGCGGCCATCATCAACAAGACGCATCCGAACCGGCTGCTCGTCAATATGCTCAGTTCACAGCTCGACGTCGACCGGATGGACTATCTTCTCCGCGACGCCCATTTCGCCGGCGTCAGTTACGGCAAGTTCGACTTGGAACGGATGCTTCGCGTCCTTCGTCCGGATGAAGATCAAGTCGTCGTCAAACAGTCGGGCATGCATACGATTGAAGACTATATCATGCGCCGCTATCAGATGTATTGGCAGGTCTATTTGCACCCGGCGACGCGCTCGAGCGACCTGCTCTTGAAAGCTGTCCTCGAGCGGGCGCAAGAACTGTACGAGTCAGGCTACACGTTCAACATGGAGCCGCGCCACTTCCTTCCCATCTTCAACCGCGAAGACATGACGCTCGCCCATTACTTGAAGCTCGACGAGACGGTCGTCTACTTCTATTTCCAAGAGTGGATGGAAGAGGCGGACCCGATTTTGGCGGATCTCGCGAGCCGATTCGTCAACCGTCGCCTATTGAAGTATAAGAACTTCCCGGAAGCGAGCCGGGTCCGCTATATGGACCGTCTTAGACAGACGATGGAGACGATTGGCCTGCCGACGCGTTATTACTTGCTCGAAGACCAATTGAGCCAATTGCCCTACGATTTATATAAAGGCCACGGCAACTACGAAGGGATTCTTCTACAGATGAACGATGGGGAGCGCCGCGAAATCTCGGAAGTGTCGATGCTCGTCCAATCGATTTTGAATTCACGCCAGTCGGACGAGAAGATTTACTACCCGGAGGACGTGCTCCTCAATTTGAAAGACCATGCTTCAGAAAAATCGTGGATGCTGTCAACGTTACGGGGGGACTGACACCTGAAAAGGAAGTGACACGATGGGGATCGCGACATTAATCGGAGGGATTGGGATTTTCCTGCTCGGCATGATGCTCTTGACGGATACGCTGAAAAGCCTCGCTGGGGAGCGGCTCCGGCGCCGGCTCAATCAGTTCGCGGAAGGGCCGGTCGCGGGTGCCGTGCTCGGGGCGACGCTGACGACGTTGTTTCAATCCTCGACCGTGACGACGCTCATGACGATCGGTTTTGTCAGCGCCGGCTTGTTGACGTTCGTGCAGGCACTGACACTCGTCATTGGGGCGAACGCGGGCAGTGCGACGACCGGGTGGATCGTGGCGCTCCTCGGTTACAACCTGGATATCCGCCAACTGTTCTTACCGCTCATCGGGGTCGGCATGGCGTTACGCTTTATCAATCGCCGGTTACGGCGAATCGGGATGTTGTTTGTCGGCATCGGGCTCATTTTTGTCGGGATCGGCACGCTCCAAGAGTCGATGCGCGACGTCGTCACGTTCTCGCTCAACGAGTGGAACGCGGACACGCCTCTGCACCAGTTGGCTTTGCTCGGAACCGGGCTCTTGATGACAGCAGTTTTGCAATCGTCGACGATTGGCCTCGTCTTGACGATGACGGCGCTCGCGACCGATACGGTATCACTGACGCAAGCTTGTCTGCTCGTCCTCGGGCAAAGCGCCGGGACGAGCCTTGTCGTCGCCATCGGCTCGATCGGGGGCTGGAAGTCGGCGAGACGGATCGTGCTCGCCCACGTCCTCATTCATGGGTCGATTTTAGTCATCGGTTGGCTGACGTTTCCGCTCTTGTTCGGAGTCGTCAACGAGGTGGCCGACCGGCTGAATTGGAATGAACTATTGCGGCTCGCCTTGTTCCATACGTCGTTTCACTTGCTCGGGGTGTTGACGTTTTTGCCGTTCCACGAGCCGTTCAGCCGGCGCTTGTTGACGTGGATTCCAAGTCGGGCTGAAAAGCTGACCCGGTTCCTCGACCCGAACATGTCGCGTATCCCGGCCGTCGCCCTCGAGGCGGCGAGACGGTCCTTGATTGAGATTGAACGGTATCTTGGCAACGAGACGCGCTTGTTGCTCGAGGAAGGACGAAAACGCGAAGATGAACTGCAACTCGTCGAAAAGACGCTCGGAGACGTCCGCGTATTCTTGAGCACGATTCAACTTGATGAATCGAAAGGACGAAACGATTACGGGCAGCATCTGTCGCTCCTTCATACGATTGACCACCTCGAACGTTGGCTTTTCGTCATGCGGGAAGTCGAGCCGGATGATGTGTTACGGGACACCGATTTCTTGGTCGCCCGTCAGCTCGTCTTGCATGAACTCGAACTCGTCGACGGGCTGAATCATCACACGCCGCCTGAGGAGTCGAGCCGATGGAAGCGCGCTTCGAAACAACTCGCCGAGTATCGGAAAGCGCATCGAGCGGAGTTGCTCGAAGAAGCTGCGACAAATCAACTCGAGATGGAGTCGTCGATTCGAAAAGTGCAGGCGCTTCTTTGGCTCGACCGGATCGGCTATCACGTCTGGCGGGCGACACGGCATTTGATTAAACCGACCGTGTCGAGTGAGCGGTTCGAAGTGAACTTGGAAGACTGAAAAAACATCAAGTCGTCGCGCGTGTACAATGCCGGACAGGGCAGGGCGGCTGAAGCAAGGAAAACAGAGGAGCGTCGTCCCGGTAGGGATGACGCTCCTCGATTCAAAAGCATTTGAAGTTTTTCAGTGCCAATCGGGTGCGCGTATTACTTCTTGTCCGCGTGCATGACACCGGCTTGGCCGTAATGCGTCGCATCCATCTCTTCGATGAAGACAGTGATGTTCTCTTTCGGTGCGTTCGTCGTCTCGGAGACGGCGTCCGTCACTTTCTCGATCAAGGCGCGTTTTTGCTCGAGCGAGCGTCCCGGTAACATTTTCACGGTCACGTATGGCATATCGATTCCTCCTTTTTCTCGTACGCTTTTATTTTAGAGAATCGAGGCGCGCGAGGAAAGTAAAAATCAATGGAATGCCGCTTCGACGATGTGCGATTCACTCGACTTCGACAAATTCTTATGCACGACACGTTCGGGTTTCGTCCGGAGCTCGTCTCGGAACGAGTTGGCCAGTTCGGCCTCGCCGATGACGACGAGCCCTTCCCAGTCGTGCGCGCCTTTCATCTGTTCGACCGTTTGGGCAAGGTCCCGGTAAAAGCGGTTCAAGTTCTCGGCGAGACGACGATCGAACTTATCGACTTGCGAGCTACTCGAAGCCATCCGGTCACCTGACGCCGTTCCCTCGAAGCGGACCCATTCTTCCGTCTCGGGATCGAATGCGAACGAGAAGGCGGCATCGACATGGCCAAGCGACGTGTCGAGGACAGTCACGTGATCGAGGTTCGTCAAGATGACGCCCGTCGACGGATACTTAGTATGCAACGCCTCGAGCGGTTCGAGCACCGGTTTCGTCTCCCAATGGAACGCCGTCTCGACGTCATGCTGTAAGTAGTATGACTCGAATAGGTTATTTTGTTCTGAGGCGAAGATGACGAGGCTGCGGGTGAGATCGTTCCGGTGTTTGCCAAGCTCGTCTTCGACTTGTTTGCGCAACTTTTTGAAGCTCTTCAGTTGCGTCGCATCCCCGGACGCCTCTAAGTATTCGCCGATGCGTTTCAAGCCGTTCTTCAGATGAATATTCCAGTCGCCTTGTTGGTTCGGTCCTGTATTCAAATAAACGGACAAGACGCACTTGTCCTTGCATTCGACATCACGTAAACGTTTCAAATCACTCGCTAATCCCATAATCATTCCTCCTTAAAATTTGTGTCTCTTAGTCTGTATCCTACTTGCCCTCCACATAAACGCTAGAGACGGTGGGAAATCGTGAAAAATCAGGTGCGAAACGTATAGAAACGGGGTAAAGAACAAGACAGACTCGACGTAGGAGGAAACGATATATGAAATGGAAGGGTAGACAGGCGAGCCGGAACGTGGAGGACCGACGCGGACAACGGGTCGGCGGGAAAGGCATCGCCGGCATCGGTGGTGGTTTCGGTCTCATCTTGGTCATCGTGTTCACGCTCTTGAACGGCGGCAACCCGGCCGACATCGTCAACAACATCGGATTGAATGAACCACAATCAGCTGAAACGTATCAAGGATCGGCCCGGGAAGAAGAAATGGCCGATTTTGTCTCGGTCGTGTTACGAGACACGGAGGAAGTATGGACCGACATCTTCGCCGAGAACGGACTCACGTATCGAGAACCGACGCTCGTCCTCTTCACCGGACAAGTCGAATCCGCATGCGGCATCGCCGGTTCTGCCGTCGGACCGTTTTACTGTCCGGGCGACCAGAAACTGTACATCGATTTGAGTTTCTATGACGAGCTGAGCCAGCGCTTCAACGCGCCAGGCGACTTCGCGATGGCCTACGTCGTCGCCCACGAGGTCGGCCATCACGTCCAGACGCTTCTCGGGACGACGAACGAGATTATGCCGCTCTGAAATGAGATGAGTGAGGCCGAATTCAACAAATACTTGGTCCGGTTCGAGCTTCAAGCCGACTATTACGCCGGGGTGTGGGCGCACCACGCCCAAGGGATGGGCTATCTCGAGGCCGGTGACTTTGAAGAGGCGATGAACGCGGCCCATCAAATCGGGGACGACACGCTTCAAAAGCAAGCACGAGGATATGTCACGCCGGACTCGTTCACGCACGGGACGTCGGAGCAGCGGAAACGTTGGTTCGAAAAAGGGTTCCAAAACGGGACGATTCAAGGCGGGAACACGTTCAACACGAACAATCTATGAGTCGAGGGTCGGGCGGATGCTCGGCCTTTTTTGATTGCGGTTGGCTTGTATTGAAAGAATCCGCTATCATTAGAACAAGACACCAGTAGCAGGAAGGGGATGACCGGATGGAATCCTTACTTAAGAAAATCGAACTCGCCTTGAGCGAGATGACGTCCGTCGAGAAGAAAATCGCGGACTATATTTTGACGCACTCGACACTCGTCCCGAACATGACGACGAAAGAGCTCGCGCAAAAGACTGACGTGTCGGAGGCGAGCATCGTCCGCTTCGCGCGTGTCGTCGGCATCGACAGCTTCAAAGCATTCAAGCTCGCGCTCGTGAAAGACTTGGCGATTACCGAGACGACGTTGACTGACTTCAATGTGCTCCAACAAAAGGACACCCCGTACGACTCGTTCCAAAAAGTCATCCATGTCAACAAGATGGCCATCGAGGCGTGTGCCGAGGCGATGGACAAGCGCGAGCTCGAGCACGCAATCGATACGTTCGCCCGTGCCAACCGGGTCGTCTTCTACGGCGTCGGTGGTTCGTCAACGGCAGCCTATGACGCGCAATATAAGTTCACGAAGCTCGGCTACGCCGCCCAGACGTCGCAAGACTTTCATTACATGTTATCGCTCATCCCGCACCTCGGACCGACCGACGTCTTCGTCGCCATCAGCACGTCAGGACGGACGAAAGACGTGCTCGAACTCGTGCGCTTCGCGAAAAAACAAAACGTTCCTGTCGTCGCCATCACCGATCTCGACAAGTCACCGCTCTACCGCGAAGCCGACGTCCGGCTCTGCACGCCGAACGTCGAGCGCGACTTTAGAATCGCGAGCATCGCCTCACGGATGACGCAACTGACGATCGTCGACACGCTCTACATGGGTCTGCTCCACCGAAAAGGAGAAGGGCTCATCGACAAGTACGCCGAGGCACGCGACGAGATGGTGAAATTGCGGCGATGAAGCTCGCGTCGTATAAAGCGGCGGACCGTGCGCGTCTCGAGGCGTTCCTTCGCCGGCAACAAACGTTCGCTGCCTTGAGCGGCCAGACGATCGATGCGTTTAGCGAAGAGAACGTTGCGGACTTCGAGGCGGACGGGACGATCAGCTTGCTCGTGGAAGCAGACGCTGAAGTGATCGCCGTCGTCGACTTGTTGAGACGGCATCCGGTCGACGGCTCGCTCTGGCTCGGTCTGTTCGTCGTCGACGAACGATACCACGGCAACGGAATCGCACAATCGCTTTATGAACAACTTGAGCAAGAGCAGATGCTTCCTTTTCACTCGGTATTCCGGCTCGGCGTCTTGCCACATAATGAACGGGCGTATCGTTTTTGGCAACGCCAAGGCTATGTGTACGAGAAAGAGTCCGTGACGGCACGAGGCGACCACGTCCACGTACTCATCAAGACAATCTGTCCGTAAACTCGACTGGTGAACAGTCGGGTTTTTATTTAGAAAAAAATGTAATGAAACTTTATTTCCTTATTTTTTTAAATAAGTTTGACTTTAAATTTCAAATTAGTAAAATGGACGTATAGAGAAGAAAGGATGGTGGCGATGCTACATAAACTTGCTACAGAACGACGGAATGAACGGACGATGCACTTAGACGAGCTGTCTGTCGAGACGTTATTGACCGTGATGAACGAGGAAGACGAGCGTGTGCCACACGTCATCAAGGAAGAGGTACCTGTCATCGCCCGAGTGGCAGAACGGGCCATCGCTTCGTTCAAACAAGGCGGACGTTTGATTTATCTCGGCGCCGGCACGAGTGGACGACTCGGGATTTTGGATGCGGCCGAATGTGTGCCGACGTTCGGGGTATCACCGGATGTGGTCGTCGGACTCATCGCTGGGGGCGAACGCGCACTCATCAAGGCGGTCGAAGGGGCAGAGGACAGCAAAGATTTGGCGGTTAACGATTTGAAAGCGCTTCACTTGACGGAGCGCGACACGGTCGTCGGCATCGCGGCGAGCGGACGGACACCGTACGTCATCGGCGGACTCGATTACGCCCGTGAAGTCGGGGCGACGACGGCGGCATTATCTTGCAACAAAGGTTCAAAAATCAGTGAACACGCCGAGTTCAAAATCGAGGTCGAGACGGGTCCGGAAGTGTTGACCGGATCGACGCGACTGAAGGCCGGGACGGCGCAAAAGCTCGTCCTGAACATGATCTCGACGGCGTCGATGATTGGCATCGGCAAAGTGTATCAAAACTTGATGGTCGACGTGCAACCGACGAATGAGAAGTTAGAGATTCGGGCGAAACGGATGATTGCGGAAGCGACAGGGGTCGACGAACAGACGGCCGCGCGTTATTTCGATTCATCGAACGGCCACGTCAAGACGGCTATCGTCATGATTTTAGCCGACGTCCCGTATGCGGAGGCAGTCGAGCGACTAGAGCGTGCGAACGGATTCGTCCGCGACGCGTTATAAGGGGGAACACGAGATGAAGAAAGAAGAGGTGTTGGCACACGCCATACTCGAGCATGTCGGGGGGAAAGACAACATCCGTCAGCTCGCACATTGCATGACGCGCGTGCGTTTGGCGTTAAAAGATCCGACGAAAGCGAATATCGAAGGTTTGAAAAAAATCGACGGTGTCATGGGGGTCATCGATGACGAGACGCTCCAAATCGTCGTCGGGCCGGGGACGGTCAACCGCGTCGCCGACCATTTGAGCCGCGAGACGGGACTTGCGATCGGGGAAGAAGCGGTCGATGCGAACTTGACGCCGGACGAACGGGCCGCCATCGAGCGTCAAAAAGTGAAAGAGAAGCAGAAGTCACCGTTCAAGCGTTTCTTGCGTCGCTTAGGAAATATCTTCATCCCGCTCATCCCGGGACTTGTCGCCTCGGGAATCATTAACGGGACGGCGAACTTCGCTAAAAACGCCGGCGTTGACCCGACCGAGACGTGGATGCAAATCCTCTTATTGCTCGGTAGCACGGTCTTTGCGTATCTCGCCATCCTCGTCGGCTGGAACACGGCGAAAGAGTTCGGTGGGACACCGGTACTCGGAGCCATCGCCGGGGGGATTCTCTTCAACCCGATGCTCGCCGACATTACGATTTACGGGGAGCCGCTCGTCGTCGGACGTGGTGGATTGTTCGGGGTCATCTTTGCCGCTTGGCTCATGACGTACATCGAGAAAAACGTCCGTCGCTTCATGCCGACGGCGGTCGATATCATCTTCACACCGCTCCTCACTGTCCTCGTCGTCGGTTTCACGGCGCTTTATGCGATCATGCCGGTCGCGGGCGTATTGTCAGACGGCATCATGCGTGGGTTGAACGCCGTGCTTGAGATTGGTGGGCCGCTCGCCGGCGCCGTCCTCGCCGGTTTCTTCCTCCCGCTCGTCATGGTCGGGTTGCACCACGGGTTGACGCCGATTCACTTGGAGCTCCTGAACACGGTCGGGAACACGGCGCTCTTGCCGATCCTCGCGATGGCCGGTGCCGGACAAGTCGGGGCCGCGCTTGCGATTTTCGTGAAGACGCGCAACCAACGTCTCCGTAACATCATCAAAGGTGCGATTCCGGTCGGATTCCTCGGAATCGGCGAGCCACTCCTCTACGGGGTCACGCTCCCGCTCGGGCGTCCGTTCTTGACGGCGTGTATGGGCGCCGCGGTCGGTGGTGCGTTCCAGGCGACGATGAAGACAGCCGCGCTCGGGATTGGCGTCTCAGGGCTCTCGCTCACGCCGCTCATCGACAACGGCATGTACTTGACGTATATTGGAGGTCTCGTCATCTCGTATACGGCAGGCTTCATCTTCACGTACCTCTTCGGCTTCAAAGAAGAGATGGCAGACGGGATTTGACAATCGAGGTGGCTCTTTGGAGTCACCTTTTTGCATAGGAGGAAGGCAGATGAGAGGACTATCGGTTTATTTGAGTCAGCCTGTGACGGCTGCATACGAGACGTGGCTCGCCGAGATGCGTCAGAGCGGGTTCACGTCGCTATTCACGTCGCTCCATATCCCCGAGGATGACGCGTCCGTCTACACGGAACGGCTCGAACACCTCGGGCGAATCGCCAAGGCGCTCGAGATGGAACTGTTCGCGGACATCGCCCCGACGTCGCTCGAAGCACTCGGGAAGACGTGGGACGACGCGCATACGCTCCTCGACTGGGGCGTGACCGGACTTCGCGTCGATTATGGCGTGACGCCGAAGCAAGTGGCCGACTTGTCGCAGCGGATGACGGTCGCGCTGAACGCGAGCACGTTGTCCGAAACGGAACTGGCCGAGATGGTGCGCCACGGTCTCGATTTGAGGCGGGTCGAAGCGTGGCACAATTTCTATCCGCGACCAGAGACAGGGCTTGAGCGGACGTGGTTCGATGAAAAGAATGCGTGGCTGAAAGGCCAAGGCATCCGCGTCCAAGCGTTCATCCCGGGAGACGGGACGCTTCGTGGGCCGCTGTTTGAACGGCTCCCGACGCTTGAAGACCATCGCACGTTGTCACCGTTCGCCTGTTTCCTTGACCTCGAACGACACGTCGACCGGATTCTACTCGGTGACCCGGCCGTGACCGACGAGACGCGTGAGCAGTTCAAGGCGTATGACGACGGAATCGTCTTGCTTCGAGCCGAAGCGGTATGCCCGCTCGAACCGATGCTCCGTGATGTGCAGACGAACCGGATGGACCCGGCCCGTGATATCGTCCGTTCGGTCGAGTCGCGCGCCTACGGTCGGCCTGGTCACCGCCTCGTCGAACCGCTCGCCGCGGCGCCGCGTCCGCTCGGGACGATTACGATTGACAACACGAACTACGGTCGGTATGCTGGCGAGATGCAAGTGACGAAGCGCGATTTGGAGGCAGATGACCGCGTGAACGTCATCGGCCGCGTCATTGCCGAAGACCGTCCGCTCATCCGTTTCATCGGACCGGGCGTCATGTTCCGCGTCTGTTGGGATTGAGTTCAGCATTGCCACATTCCCGCTTCTTTGTGTAAAGTAGAGAGGGAGGGACGCAACTTATGAAAGACATCAACTTCAATATCATCGCTGATGATTCGACGGACGGCCACGGTGGTTACGGCGTCGGCTCGCTCAGTTTGAACAATATGTCGCCGGTCATCATCGACGTCGAGGCGGGCACTGCCGTCATCGACATGGGTGCGATGCATGCCAAGTCGGCGATTGAAAAACGTATCAAGTTTTTGACCGATCGGGACGCCGTGCCGAACGGAAAACCGTATTGGATTGTCTGGGTGACGGTCGGTCGGAAGCCGGACGGGTTCTACTACGGCGGCGTCGCGGCGTGCGATATGACGGTCGACCTCGAGGCGCGCCGCGGCTACAAGCTATTGCCGTATCACGTCAACCAAATGGACAAGTCGCTCAAAGGCCGCATCCTGATCGACATGATGGATGCCCCGTCCCGGGACGTGTTGGCCCGTTTCTTAAAACAGCACCGTCCTGAAATTTGGGAACAGTCGACTGAGCTGCAAGATGAATTGACTCGCTTAACTGCCGAGTAAAAAGATTGGACCGTCCGCGGTCTCCAATCTTTTTTGTTTGGCATGAAGCGAAGGCGGGAACATACGCCTGTTATGACATTGTGATACAGCCGTAATTGTATGAAAATTCAGTATTATGGTATACTATACGCACTGTGTAAAAAAGAAAGGGTGACACGATGAGTGAAACGAAGAAAATTCTAATTGGTCTTGTACTGGGGGTCGTCGTCGGGCTCGGGCTCGCTGGCCTGTCTGGCAACGTATATGACATCGTCAATACGTACATACTCTCCCCGGTCGGGACAGTGTTTTTAAACTTGATTAAAATGTTGGTCGTGCCGATTGTCTTCTTCTCAATCATTCTCGGCGTCATGGGTCTTGGGGACCCGAAAGAGCTCGGGCGTGTCGGGTCGAAAGCGCTCCTCTTCTTCTTGACGACGACGGCGCTCGCCATCATGCTCGCGATGGGCGTCGCATCGGTCATCCAGCCGGGTGAGCGTGGCGACTTCGCGACGGCGAACCTAGAGTTCGAGACGGCGGCGACGGATGAGTCGTCGAATATCGTCCAGACGTTCGTCAACATGATTCCGACGAACCCGATTCAATCGCTCGCCGAAGGCAACATGCTTCAAATTATCGTCTTTGCGGCCTTGATCGGTTTCGCGATGATCGCTCTCGGGGACCGTGCCAAATCGTGGCGCCGGTTCGTCAAACAAGGCGATCGCATCATGATGCATCTCATCCATTTGGTCATGAAGCTCGCGCCGTATGGTGCCTTCGCCTTGATTGCTTCGGCAATCGGCGGGATCGGCTTTGATGCCGTTCGTGCGATGGCGTGGTATATGTTCGCCGTCGTCTTGACGCTCTTCTTGCATGCGACCATCGTCTATGGCGGGGCGCTCCTCTTCCTCGGGAAGATGAGCCCGGTGTTCTTCTTCAAGAACTTTAATGAAGCGATCACGCTCGCCTTCTCGACGTCGTCGTCGAACGCGACGCTCCCGGTATCGATGGAGCTCGCTCAGACGAAACTTGGCGTGCCACGTTCCATCTCGTCATTCGTCCAGCCGCTCGGTGCGACGGTGAACATGGACGGGACGGCCATTATGCAAGGGGTCGCGACGATTTTCATCGCGCAAGTGTTTGCGGCTGACTTGACGATTGCACAGCTAGCGACTGTCGTCATCACGGCAGTGCTCGCCTCAGTTGGAACGGCCGGGGTTCCGGGTGTCGGGCTCATCATGCTCGCGCTCGTCTTACAATCGGTCAACTTGCCAGTCGAAGGGATCGCCCTCATCATCGGGGTCGACCGGATTCTTGATATGCTCCGGACATCGGTCAACATCACAGGTGACGCGACGTGTGCGGTCGTCGTATCGAAACTTGAAGAGAAACACCTCCCGCCTGTCGACGAAGACGCGTGGGACGAAGTCGAAGCGAAGTAACAGAAAAAGGCTGCCCCGCGAGGACGGGACAGCCTTTTCGTTTGAAAGGAAGTGTGTGCGATGGAATGGGCACTTCTCCCACTCCCGCTGTTTGTCATCATCAGCATCGTATTGAATATACTGATTGCCGTCGCCGGCGTCTTGCCGAGCGCGTTTTTGACGGCGCTGAACGTTCAACTGCTCGGTTTCGGGCCGGGCGTCGCGGTCTCAATCATCGGCGAGGCCGTCGGGGCCATCATTAGTTTCATCGTCTATCGAAAAGCGCTCCAGCCGTATACGTCGCCGACCGGGACACGGTTCAAACGGCTGAGGGAAGCGGAAGGGATAGAGGCGTGGTTCCTCGTCCTCAGCATGCGGCTCATGCCGTTCGTGCCGTCGGGTCTCGTCACGTTATCAGCGGCGTTTAGCCGGATGACGCTACCCTCGTTCGCCGTGGCAAGCACGCTCGGCAAAGTCCCGGCCCTCTTGATTGAAGCGCTCGCCGTGACGGCGATCCTATACGTCGCGACCGGGTGGCAAATCGCGCTAATCGCCATGGTCGGCATCATCTATGTCGTCTGGCGTCGTCATAAAAGTGGCGAGAAGATGTGACAGAACGCTTCGACGAACCGTTTGCCGTTCGTCTTCTTCCGCAGGATCGACCAGTCGATGAGGATGGATTCGTCAAAGTCTTTTAAGAAGGCGTCATGCAGTTCTTGGACCGAGGACGTCTCGAATTGGGCGATCGTCATCTCGTGATTCAAATACATGCTCCGAAAATCTACATTAGCCGTCCCGACGAGTGCGATTTTGCCATCGATGAGGACGGTTTTCGCATGGATGAAATGGCGATTGTATTTATAAATGCGGACGTTTCGTTTCAATAATTGTTCAAAGTAATACTCAGTCGCGTGAAAACTGAACCACTCATCGCCTTTCCCCGGGACGACGATTCGGACATCGATGCCGCTCTTACTTGTCACTTCAAGCAGAGCGAGCAGTTCAGGCGGTGGAATCAAATACGGGGTCGTGATCCATATCGATTCCTTTGCCTCCATCATGAGTTGCATGAGACCGTCGCGAATCGTGACGTCTTTTCCGGGCGAGGTGACGAGCAGTTGTGTCGCTCCGTTCGAATCTTTTGGTTCATCGATGAAATATTCAGGGAGATGCTCTTCGTTCGCGAACAAGTCCCACGTCTCTTTGTCGTCCTCGATACCGGCATAGAGCCAGTTCTCGATAAAGAGGCGTTGCAGTTCACGGACGAGCGGACCTTCGACGCGAAGGTGCGTGTCACGCCAAAAGCCGAGTTTTTCTTCTTTCCCCAAATACTCGTCGCCGACGTTCAATCCGCCCGTATAGGCGATCTTCCCATCGATGACGATCAGCTTTTGATGGTTCCGGAAGTTGGCGTTGAAGACGAGGAGCGGATGGACGACCGGGTCGAACGCTTCGACGTGGACGCGCGATTCGCGGAGCGGCTCGATGAAGTCTTCCCCGATCTCTTGACTACCGAGCCCGTCGTATAGGAAGCGGACGGTGACGTTCTCGTTCGATTTTTTGATGAGGGCGTCGCGGATTTTCGAAGAGATGTCATCGGTTCGGAATAGATAGTATTGGACGTGGATATGGTGCGTCGCTTGCTCGATGTCGTGCAAAACGGCCTCGAACTTCGCCTCACCGTTGACGAGCAGTTTCGTCGACGTATGCCCGTCGGCCCCGGTTGCCCCGAGCTTTTGGAGTGTGCGGGTGAGCGGGAAGCGATCCGAGACGGCGTTCGCGGTCTCGATGCGCTCCATCTCAATCGCTTGGCGGAACATGCGAATCTCGGATGACGTCCGTTTGACGCGGCGGTGGCGGCGCGGCGTTCGACCGAACATGACCCAGGCAAGGGCGCCGAGGAACGGGATGAACAGTACCGCGAGCAGCCAAGCGAGTTTCGCCTGCGGTTGGACTTGGTCAAACAGGATTTGCCAGCCGACGATGAGCGGGGCGGCGATGGCGATAACGATCAAGAAGGGGATCAATCCATCAATCGAGTACAGGAGGACAAGAAGGAGCATACCGAGCAGGATCATCGTGAAAAATTGTAAGACGCGTCGTTTCAACAGGTACACCTTCTTTCAGTTCAGTTGTCATCACTGAATTCATTCCACCGTTTACACATTGTTAATCTAAATACACGTTTTGGGATGTGGTCGACGGGAATGAACCATACTGTACGACGAAAACAATAAAGGGGTGTTTTTATGATGAAACGTAAAGGAACGTTAGCGGCATCATTGCTCGCGACAGGTATCATTCTCGGGGCTTGTGGGGGAGCCGACGAGGAGCCGATGGATAACAACGATACAGAGATGCAAAACGATATGGAAGATACGGAAGAAAACGACGACTAAAAAATGGCCCCGAGCACATGCTCGGGGCCATTCGTCTTAAAGGGCGTATGGGGCCGGTTTACCGAAGTAGTAGCCTTGCGCCAAATCGAAGCCGAGTTCGCGACAGACGTCGACTTCTTCGGCACGTTCGATACCTTCGGCGAGGAGCGTGATGCCCATCGTCCGGGTCAATTGACGAACGTTTTTCAAAAATGCCCGTTTCTCGGCATCCTGATCGCAAAATGAGATGTACGACCGATCGATTTTGACATAATCGGGCTCGAGCCGCTTCAACATATCGAGCGTCGAAAAGCCGGCGCCGACGTCATCGAGGGCGACTTTCATTCCGCGTTTCTTGTATGTAGAGAACACGTGCTGCAAATGGGCCACGTCTTGCACTTTTTCCGTCTCGACGACTTCGAAGATGAAACGGTCGGGGCTGAGGTCGTAGCGGTCAATCACTTCGAACGTGTGCTGCAGGCAATAGTCCGGATTGTAAATCGTCGACGGCAAGAAGTTGATGAACGTCTTCTCGTGAGGCAAGACGGCGTGATACGTCGCTTTAATCGCCTCGGCACGGGCGCGCTGATCGAGCTTTGAGTGCAAGCCGAACCGGTTAGCGGCTTGGAATAGCTGGCCAGGCGAAATGTCGTTACGACTGCGCAGGAGCGCCTCATAGCCGAAACGTTCCCCGGTATCGAGGTGGACGATCGGTTGCAAGTGGCTCTCGAATTCACCGTGTTGGATGAGCTCGATCGTATCGCGGTTGGCGATTTGATCCAACAGATTCCCGGCGGTGATGGGCGCGGTTTGGCGATTCGTCACGGGATCGATGCAGTAGACGTTCGATTGGATATCCGCGAGTCGGTTCGTCAACTCTTCTAGCGAGTCGTAAGGATGGGACTGTTCGTTGACGACGACGAGTCCGCGTTCAAAAAATGGGATGGTCGTGGCGCATGCCACGCAAGGTGACCACATGGTGATTCCTCCTTTCGGTTGTAAGAAACTTCTATATATAGTGTATCGGTTACAACTCACGGAAATCTCACACATCTAGACAGATTAATAAAAAAATCGTGCAAAATGGGTACAGGTTTTGTATACTTCCTATCGTATGAATAAGAAGCGCCTCAAAACGCCACTCGCATACGAACAACTTTTTAATCAGAAAGGGGTTCTATCGATGGACCAAAAATTAAAATTATGGTTTACGGAGCACCAGACAGAAGATTACGGAATCACGTTCCGTGTAAACCACGTTTATGAGAGCGAACAAACGGAGTTTCAACGACTAGAAATGGTCGAAACGGACGAGTTCGGAACAATGTTGTTACTTGACGGAATGGTCATGACGACGGATAAGGACGAATTCGTCTATCACGAGATGGTGGCTCACGTCCCACTCTTCACGCACCCGAATCCGAAGCATGTGCTCGTAGTCGGCGGTGGAGACGGCGGCGTCATCCGTGAGATTATGAAACACCCATCAGTCGAAAAAGCAGTTCTCGTCGACATCGACGGGAAAGTCATCGAATATTCGAAGAAATACTTGCCAAACATCGCCGGTGAACTCGACAACCCGCGTGTCGAAGTCATCGTCGGCGACGGTTTCATGCATATCGCCAAGTCGGAGAACGAGTATGACGTCATCATGGTCGACTCGACAGAACCGGTCGGCCCAGCGGCGAACTTGTTCACGAAAGGCTTCTACGCCGGCATCTCGAAAGCGCTCAAAGAAGACGGCATCTTCGTCGCGCAGACAGACAACCCGTGGTTCACACCAGAACTCATCCAGACGGTCCAACGCGACGTGAAAGAGATTTTCCCAATCACGAAGCTTTATACGGCGAACGTACCGACGTACCCGAGCGGCATGTGGACGTTCACGATCGGCTCGAAGCAGTACGACCCGGAAGCCGTAGCACCAGAGCGGTTCCATGACATCGAGACGAAGTACTACACGCCGAAGCTTCACAACGCGGCGTTCGTGTTGCCTAAATTCGTGGAGGATTTGACAAAATGATTAAACGTTTCGACGAAGCCTACTCAGGCAAAGTGTTCATCGCGAGCCTCCCGGAAGTCGCTGACGCGAAGACGGTATTGTACGGCATGCCGATGGACTGGACGGTCAGTTTCCGCCCTGGTTCACGTTTCGGCCCGAACCGCATCCGCGAAGTCTCCATCGGACTTGAAGAGTATAGCCCGTACCTCGACGGCGATTTGACAGAAGCGGCCGTCTACGACGCCGGTGACATCCCGCTTCCGTTCGGGAACGCACAAAAGTCGCTCGACATGATCGAGTCGTTCGTGAAAGACGTCATCGACGCCGGCAAGTTCCCGCTCGGAATGGGCGGCGAGCACCTCGTCACATGGCCGGTCATCAAGGCGATGCACGATAAATACGGGGACGATTTCGTCATCTTGCACTTCGATGCGCATACGGACCTCCGTGACGAATACGAGGGCGAGCCACTCTCGCACTCGACCCCGCTAAAAAAAGCGGCCAACTTGATTGGCCCATCGAACTGCTACTCGTTCGGAATTCGTTCTGGGATGAAAGAAGAGTTCGACTGGGTGAAGGAAGTCGGCTACAACATGTTCATGTATGAAGTCATCGAGCCGCTCAAACGCGTCTTGCCGACGCTCGCCGGGAAGAAAGTGTACGTCACGATCGACATCGACGTCCTTGACCCGTCGGCAGCACCGGGTACAGGCACGCAAGAAATCGGCGGCATCACGACGAAAGAGTTGCTCGAAGCCGTTCACGCCATCGCGAACGCGGACCTCGACATCATCGGCGCCGACCTCGTCGAAGTGTCACCGGCATACGACCAGTCGGACATGACGGCGATTGCCGCCGCGAAAATCCTTCGCGAGATGATGATCGGGTTCGTGAAGTAATCATGCCGAAAAAAGGTCAGCTGGAGATGGAACTGAGCGCCCGCATCACCCAATGGGAGAAAGAGTATCTCGGACGCGGTTCATTGACGTGTAAGGCAGACCTGCTCCGCGACTTGGCCATCGTGACGTTACAAGGCGTCTTGACCCCGGCCGAGTACGATCTCGCCACGAAATCGGCGGGGCGCGAGCAATTGAAGAAGTATCGCAACAATCTCGTCGAATCGGGTCGTCCGCAACTCGAGACGATTGTGGCAGACGTCCTCGGACGGCGCATCATCTCGCTCCATACGGATATCAGTACGAAGACGGGGGAACGCCTCATCGTCTTTCGGCTCGATGCCGCGTGGGACAGTGGGATTGACAAGCCGTGACGACGTTTATAAACTAAAAGACAGATACGTGTCAGGATTGGCGGAGCGAGCCTCGGAGCGCTTCGTCACCGTCTTGACCCGGAGCTGAACGAATCATAACCCGACAGTTGTCGGCTAGACGGAGCGAACGCGTTCGAGCCGTCGGCATGCAGCGCACACCGTTTTTTCGGTGTGCGCTTTTTGTCGCCTAGGAGGAGAAACATGGAACTATTGACGTTTTTATTGACGAGTGCCCCGGTATTAATGTTTGTGACCGGTGTCGTGGCCGCGCTCGGCAAATCGAACTTAAAAATCCCGGAGTCGCTCGGCATCACGCTCAACTTATACTTATTGCTCGCCATCGGACTCAAAGGCGGGATGGGGCTCGCCTCGGTCTCGTTTGACGACTTGGCGCTCCCGCTCGCGGTGACGCTCGTCCTCGGGATGGTGTTGCCGCTCGTCGCATTCGGGCTCGGTGGCTTATTCAAGTTCAGTTTTCATGAACGGATTGCCATGGCGGCGACGTTTGGTTCGGTCTCGCTCGTGACGTACGTCGCGGCCGCGGCCCAGCTCGAACGGCTCGGCATTGCGTACGAACCGTTCATGACGACGCTCGTCGTCGTCCTCGAGATCCCTGGTCTCGTCGTCGCGTTGTTGTTATACAATCAGACGCGCGTTCTCGGCATCACGGCCGCCCCGAGCCAGTCGTTCACCGTCATTCGGGATAGCCTGCTCTCGAAGAGCATCTTGCTCCTCATCGCCGGTCTCGTCGTCGGACTCGTGACACCGGACACGTCGGCGCTCACTCCGTTCTTCATCGATTTATTCCCGGGAGTGCTCCTCCTCTTCTTGCTCAGTCTCGGCGTCAAGGTCGGGCAACAGTTGAAGACCGTGCCGTCCTATGGAATGAAGTTTTTGGTCATCGGGATGACGTTCCCGCTCATCGGTGCGGCGATCGGCTACGCCGGTGCGCAATTCGCCGGGTTATCGGACGGCGGGACGATTCTACTCATGACGCTCGCGGCGAGCGGGTCGTATATCGCGGCCCCGGCGATGCTGCAGGCGTCGGTACCGGAAGCCGAACCGTCGTTTTATTTGACGCTCGCCCTCGCCGTCACGTTCCCGTTCAACTTGCTCGTCGGGATCCCGCTCTTCATTTCAATCGTCACATGACAAAACGCCGTCTCGGCTCCCGAGACGGCGTTTTCTTATTGCATCACTTTCTGTTCTTCCATGCATCGTAACGCGGCGGTCCAACTGCCGAACAAGGCGTTGATCGTCGACGTGCTCGGCACGTTTCGACCTTCCGCCCATTTGCGGTAATGGAGGATGCTGAAATGGTTCAATTCGTCCTTGGCGAGTCGGAGTGCGTCGATGACGTCATCTTCATCCCATTTCCGTTTCGGCGGGGCGATGTCGAGGACGAACAAGGCATAACTCCAAGAACCATACTTGCGGGCGATTGTCGCCACGGTCGGATAGCCTTTCTCTTGCGCCCAGACGGCGTAATGTTGCGACGTGAGCCGTTCGAGTTCGGCCGACGCTTCGATGAGGGCTTGGATGATTCGCTCTTCATTGTTTCGAGCCGTCGTCGTTTGGAGTTTTGCTTCACGGAGCGCATTCGACCAAGAACCGAAACGGCTGCTAATCAAGGTGAGCGACGGCGCTTGGGCGATTTTGGCCCATTCACGATACGTCTGGCTCGTGAAGATATCGAGTTCTTCGGCGGCCTCGTTGAGCGCGGTCAAGATGTCTTCATCGGAATAATAACGGTACATCATTTTAATATCGGCGGCCTGGACGGCTTCGCGCCATGAGCCAAACTTGTAAATCACGGTCGATAGGGAAGGGACGTCTTTGCTGCGGGCCCATAGAGTGTAATGTTTTGTATCGAATTCGTCGAGTTCGTTCGCTGCTTGTTGTAGGCATGAGAGGATCTGTTGCTCTGTCCATCGTTTCATCGTGATGTCTCTCCTTTTTGGAAGCGAAGGTCGCTTCAAAGGTCGTGGTGTGGTTGAACAATGATGGTCCTTTAAGGAAAGCCCAAGCGGTCAAGGGCACGTATACAATTGGCAACGTTCAAGAAAGGGAGCCGAAGTCGGCATGTGAGAAAGGCAAGTTCGTGTTCAGGTTATTGGACGGTGCAGTGACACGTTTCGATGAATCATGTAACCTCCTTTGTTATTTACAATTTACACCTAATTTACAACCATGTACTTTCCATATTACCCATTTAATCCGGAAATATTCACAAACCAAAAGAAATAGTCAACACACATTCATAAAACCGTTTAATGGCTAAATTTCGTTGCTATGAAAAAGCTATGGTTTTCTTTCGGATTGTGAATCGTGAACGGGTACTAATGTAGCATCCACCCATACATCGACTCATTTTCGTACTCTGCAAAGGCGGTGACAGAATGACTACACGATTCACGTATTATCCGATGGACCGGAAAAACGCAATGCTCATGATGCTTGACGTCATGATTGCGGCGGCGGCCATCTTCCTTACCTTCAAGTTGCTTTTCGCCCACGACACGACGGTCTCGGGTGACACGACGAAACTGATGACGATTTTAGCGCTGAAAACGGTGGCGCTACTCGCGCTCGGGTGGGCGACACGAGTGTATCGCATCGATTGGCGCTACGGCTCGATGCGGGAGTTGCAGTTGCTCGCGCTCGTCTTGCTCACAAGCGACCTGCTCGTACTTGGTGCGGCGCTTGTCGTTTTAAAGAGCATCTCGTATCAGGCGTTGTTCGTCCAAAGCTTGCTCGCCTTCAACGGGATGTTGTTCATCCGGCTCGTGGCTCGAACTCGTTCGTTCTTCCGGTTCCGTCACGCCCAACCGAGCGGGAAAGCGACGCTCATCATCGGCGGCGGCGACTCCGGACAAAAAATCACGAAAGAGTTGAAAGAGTATCGGACGAACGTGTTGAACGTTGTCGGGATTTTGGACGACAACCCGCTCTTACAACGGCTCTACATCCACGGAACACCGGTCATCGGCTCAATCGATGCACTCGAACGGAAAATCGAGGAATACGGGATCGAGGTCGTCGTCCTCGCCATCCCGTCGCTTCCTTATAGCAAGCGTATCCAATTATTGAAACGAATCGAGAAGACGGGCGTCGAGTCCCATGCCTTGCCGATGCTGTCGGAGCTCGCGTCGGGGAAAGTGTCGATGAACGAGATGCGCGAAGTCGCAATCGAGGATTTGCTCGGACGCGAACCGGTTCAGCTCGATGTGTCTGAGATTTCGCAAAAACTAAAAGGTGCCACCATCTTTATCTCTGGCGCTGGTGGGTCGATCGGTTCGGAGTTGTGCCGGCAGTTGATCAAGTTCGAACCGGGACGCCTCGTCTTGTTCGGGCACGGGGAGAATAGCATCTACTCGATTGACCGCGAGCTGCGCGGACTCGACACCGAGACGGACATTTACCCGGTCATCGGTGACGTCCAAGACCGGAACCGGTTAATCGAAGTGTTCGAGCATTACGAACCTGACATCGTCTACCATGCCGCGGCCCACAAGCACGTCCCGCTCATGGAAGGAAATCCGAAAGAAGCCGTCAAGAACAACGTCTATGGAACAAAAAACATGGTGGAAGTGGCCCACTTGTTCAATGTCGAGCGGTTCGTCATGATTTCGACCGACAAGGCGGTCAATCCGACAAACGTCATGGGCGCGACGAAACGAGTCGCCGAGATGGTCGTCCAGCAGCAGGCCCGTCACAGCGAGACGACGTTCTCGGTCGTCCGCTTCGGCAACGTCCTCGGCAGCCGCGGCTCGGTCGTCCCGTTATTCAAAGAACAAATTGAACGGGGCGGACCGGTCACGGTGACCCATCCGGAGATGACACGCTACTTCATGACCATCCCCGAGGCGAGCCGGCTCGTCATCCAAGCGAGCGTCCGGGCGAGCGGGGGCGAAGTGTTCGTCCTCGATATGGGGCAACCGGTCAAAATCGTCGACTTGGCGCGGCGCATGATCACGCTAAGCGGCTTCACGCTCGACCAAATCCCAATCGAATACAGTGGCATCCGCCCTGGGGAAAAATTGTACGAAGAACTGCTTGCGACGAGTGAAAAAACGGACAGCCAAGTATACGACAAAATCTTTGTCGGTTGTACACGGCCGTTCAAGTCGGTCGATCCGATCCTGTTGACAATCGACCATCTCCTCGACCAACCGAATGCGCTCACCTCCTTCCTCTTGTTCGTTGCCAATAGCGAGATTCCGGAAGAAGTGATGGAAAACATGTTCACCCCTCAAATCGAACCTGTCCGGATGCGGACGAACGATTCAACTCAAAGGAGGAAGACGTTATGACAAAGACCGTACTCGTCACGGGCGTGGCAGGGTTTATCGGGTTTCACTTGGCCCGCCGACTATTACGAGAGGGGCATCGGGTCGTCGGGATTGATGAAGTGAACGATTATTACGACCCGAGTTTGAAAGAGTCCCGACTCCACGTGCTCACGCATCCGAACTTCAAGCTATATCGTGATTCACTCGAGAATAAAATGGCGGTCACGCGGGTGTTTGAGAAGCGGCGGCCCGACATCGTCGTCAACTTGGCGGCCCAAGCAGGTGTGCGCTATAGTCTTGAAAATCCGGACGCCTACATCCAATCGAATATCGTTGGATTTTTGAACGTACTCGAGGCGTGCCGGCATTATCCGGTCGAACAACTCCTGTACGCATCGTCTAGCTCGGTGTACGGATCGAATCGGAAGATGCCGTTCTCCGAACAGGACCCGGTCGATCATCCGCTCTCGCTATACGCCGCTTCGAAGAAGGCGAACGAGCTGATGGCGCATACGTACAGTCATTTGTTCGGGATCAAGACGACCGGGCTTCGTTTCTTTAGCGTCTATGGACCGTGGGGGCGCCCAGATATGGCGCTCTATAAGTTCACGGAAGCGATTATGAAAGGCGAACCGATTGACGTCTACAACTACGGGCAGATGGCGCGTGATTTCACGTACGTCGACGATGTCATCGAATCGATTGTCCGCTTGATGGACATCCAGCCGCTCGCTGATGAAGAGTTCGACTATGTCGCGCCGCTCCCAGACCGAAGCGACGTCCCGTTCCGTGTCTATAACGTCGGCAATCATAGTCCGGTCCAACTGATGGACTTCATTCGCATCATTGAGCAAAAGCTTGGCAAGCGGGCGATTTTAAACGAACTGCCGCTGCAACCGGGCGACGTACCAGAAAGTTTTGCCGATGCCTCGGCGCTGTATGAGTCGGTCGACTTTCGACCGCAGACACCGATCGAGCGCGGCGTCCATGAATTTATCGACTGGTATCTCGCTTATCACCATGCGTTGAAGGAGGGGATTGAGTGATGCCGTCCCTACATGACAAAATCTACGCCCATTCACCGCTCCCGGTTCAAAACTGGCTCATCTCCCTTTACGGGTTGAAGTTGTACCGAGAACGCTATGGTCCATATTACGACAAAGAGTTAAAGAAACTGCGAAGGCAACGGCTCGTCGACCCGGATGCGGCCCAGCTGAACCGACTCAACCGCTTCCTCCACTTCTGTCAGAGACACAATCGTTATTATCGAAACTTGTTCAAACGCCATAACATCGAGTTGCCGCTCAAGCACCTCGAGGAGCTCCAGCAAATCCCGGTGCTCGAGAAAGAGACGCTCCGAACGAATCCTGATATCTTCTCCGATATCAAAGCACCGATTATCGGAAGTACGGGTGGGACAACGGGAACGGCGCTCCAAGTCCGTTTCACCGTCGAAGACTATCAAGCGCGGATGGCCCACCTCGACTATTTCAAAGAACAGCATGGCTTTACGAAAGGGATGAAGCGGGCGAGCTTCACGGACCGGATGATTTGTCCCCGTGACCAAGAGGAGCCGATCTATTGGCGCTACAACGCCCCGATGAAACAAATGCTCTACTCGGTCGTCCATTTCCATGAACGGACCATCCCGGATTATGTAGACTCGTTGAACACGTATCGACCGGACGCCCTCGACGGTTCACCGTCCGCGATGATTGAAGTCGCCAAGTACTTAAAAGAGACGGACACCCGGTTGACGTTCAAACCGATCGCCATCTTCCCGACGTCTGAGACGTTGTCGCCGTGGGGACGGGCGTTATTGACCGAAATCTTTCAAGCCCCGGTTTACGATCAATACGCTTCCTCGGAAGGGGCGCCGCTCGTGACGGAGTGCAAACATGGACGGATGCACCTGCATCCGGAGACCGGCATCATCGAGCCCGGCGAGAACGGTGAGATTTTAGTGACGAGCTTCACGACGCACGGGACGCCGCTCGTTCGTTATCGTATCGGCGATCGCATGACGCTCAGCGATGAGACGTGCCCGTGTGGTCACTCGGGGACAGTCATCTCTTCCATCGACGGTCGGCAGATGAATTACGTCGAAACACCGGAAGGTTACAAAGTATTCGAAGGTGATTTGACGGCGACGGTCGCCGTCTTGCCGAACTCTGTCCTCCAAGTCCAAGTGTTGCAACACGAGGTCGATCAAATCGAGATGCTCTACGTCAAAGACGAAGAACGATTTGAAGACGAGCATGAGACGATCCTCAAACGAGAGGTCGAGCGACTGTTCACCCCGAACATGCGGATTCGCCTAAAGAACGTGCCAGCCATCAAAAAAGAGCCAAACGGAAAAATCCGGGTCGTGAAGCGACTTCACGTCTGACCTATACAAAAAGGGGAGTTCAAGAATGACCACTTTCGCGTTGCGGGACATGTATTTCAAAACGCCGATTCGGTTTCAAAACTGGATGACGTCACTATATGGATTGAAGTTATGGCAAGAACGGTATGGTGAGGCGTATCGACGGGAGCTCATCCGTTTGAAGGACCGCCCGACCGACGCGGAAGCCGTCTATCAGGATCAGCTTGATCGGTTGAACGTCTTCCTACAGTTTTGTGCAGCGAACAACGACTATTATGCACGCTTGTTCAAGGAGGCGAACGTGACGCTCCCGCTCCGTTCGTTCGAGGAGATGCGCCATATTCCAATCCTCGAGAAAGAGACGGTCCGGGCGACCCCTTCGATTTACTCCAACATCAAGACGGACATCGTCGGAAAGACGGGTGGGACGACCGGGGCGTCGCTCCAGGTGAAGTTCACGAAAGACGATTATCAAATCCGGATGGCCCATCTCGACTACTTCAAAGAGCAACATGGCTTCAAGAAAGGGATGAAACGGGCGAGTTTCACCGGTCGCGTCATCTGTGATCCCAACCAGGCGGCCCCAGTGTTCTGGCGTTACAACCGTCCGATGAATCAATTGCTCTTATCGCTCTTCCATTTGACACCGGACAACATCCCACACTATATCGAGGCGCTCAACCGGTTCAAACCGGCCGTCCTCGATAGCGCGCCGTCCGCCATGGTCGACATCGCCTCGTATATGAAAGAGCACGGCATCACGCTCGACTTTCAAATGATCGCCATCTTTCCGACGTCCGAGACGTTGACGGCGGGTGGGCGCAAACTGCTCGAAGAGGCGTTCAACGCCCCGGTGTACGATCAATACGCCTCCTCAGAAGGGGCACCGATTTTGACCGAATGCAGCCACGGTCACATGCATCTGCATCACGAGACGGGCTATATCGAACCGTACGGCGACGATGGAGAGATTCTCATCACGAGCTTCACAACGCACGGGACACCGCTCGTCCGCTATCGAATCGGTGACCGCATGAAGTTTGGAGAAGGGACGTGCCCGTGCGGCCAAGGTGGTACGTACGTCACCTCGATTGAAGGACGACAGTCAAACTACGTCGTCACCCCGAAAGGATTGAAAGTGTATGAAGGCGATTTGACAACAATCGTCCGCGTCTTACCGAACTCGGTCATCCAGACGCAATTCCGGCAGTTCGATTTGCATCATATCGAGATGCGCTATATCAAAGACCCGGAACGATTCCTTCCGTCCCATGAACGGGTACTCGAGCGAGAGCTGAAAGAGTTGTTCGGGGAAGGCGTCAAAATCACCCTCACCCCGGTCAAACAAATCCCTCGCGGGAAAAACGGGAAAATCGTCGTCGTCGAGAAGTTGATGGATCAAATTTCATAATAACTGGAGGCAGATGGACATGGACAAACTCATCTCAGAATCACGGACAACACGACGAACCATTGCCAATCGCCATATCGCCGTCGTCGGACTCGGTTACGTCGGACTCCCGGTCGCGGTCGCGCTCGGGGAAGTCGGGGACGTCATCGGCCTAGACATTAACGAGGCGCGCATTCACGAGTTGAACGAACACGTCGACAGCACAAGGGAAGTCGAACGGGAAGCACTCGAGACGGCGTCGGTCACGTATACAACGGATGCAAAGAAACTGGAGGAATCGGACTTCATCATCATCGCCGTGCCGACCCCAATCAATGAGCAGAATCAACCGGACCTCGGCCCGATTTGCGGCGCCACGCGCGCGGTCGGGAAACATTTGCAGCCGGGGACAATCGTCGTGTACGAATCGACGGTGTACCCGGGGTTGACCGAAGAAGAATGCATCCCGCTCCTCGAGCAAGAGTCTGGTCTTCGGGCCGGAATCGACTTCAAAGTCGGCTATTCGCCTGAACGAATCAATCCAGGTGACCGGGTGAACACGTTCCGGACAATCAAAAAGGTCGTCGCCGCCGAAGACGAAGCGACGCTCGACGTCGTGGCCGCCGTCTATGAGACGGTCGTCGACGCAGGGGTGCACCGGGCTTCCTCGATCAAGGTCGCCGAAGCGGCGAAAGTCATCGAGAACACGCAACGCGATTTGAATATCGCCCTCATGAACGAACTCGCCATCATCTTTGAGCGGATGGACATCGACACGCTCGAGGTGCTCGAGGCGGCAGGCACGAAGTGGAACTTCCTCAACTTCCGCCCGGGGCTCGTCGGCGGACACTGTATCGGCGTCGACCCGTTCTATTTGACGATGAAGTCCGAGATGCTCGGCTATCATCCGGAAGTCATCTTAGCCGGCCGTCGGATCAACGAGACGATGGGCAGTTTCATCGCCACATCGCTCATCAAGACGATGATTCGCCAAAACATGCCGGTACTCGGCTCTCGCGTCACCGTGCTCGGCATGTCGTTCAAAGAGAATGTGAGCGACATCCGCAACTCGAAAGTCGCCTCGCTCATCCGTGAGATTGAAGAGTTCGGGCTCGAGGTGCAAGTGTACGATCCGCTCGTCGACCATGAAGAAGTGAAGCACGAGTACGGCATCGAGGTGAAAGCGTACCATGAGCTGAAACCGGCCGAGGTCGTCATCTATGCCGTCTCGCACGACGAGTTCGTCGATGCCGGCTGGAAGCTTGCCGCCCGCCAGTTGAAGATGGGTCGCGGTGTCGTCATGGATTTGAAAGGCATCCTCGACCGCACGACGAAACCGGAGGAGGTGCACTTATGGCGCCTTTGAAGATTCTCCAGTTCTGCGCGGTCGATGCGACGGCTGACGTCTTGTTGCGTCCCCTCATCGAGTCTTTGAAAACCGAAGGCCATCAAGTCGATATCGCCTGTGCCTACGGTGACCGGACCGATCAGTTACGAGAGGAAGGCTGGGTCATCCACACGTTGCCGATTGACCGGAAGTTCCATCCGAAACGAAATTTACAGACGATTCAAGAACTTGTCACGCTGTTGCGGCGGGAAAAATACGATGCGATTCACGTGCATACCCCGGTCGCCGCTGCGCTCGGCCGCGTCGCTGCCCGCATCGCGCGAACCCCGCACATTCTTTACACGGCGCACGGCTTCTACTTCCACGAACGGATGAGCCGTTTCGCTTATGAACTCGTGTTCTGGCTCGAAAAATCGCTCGCCGCCCTCGCCACGGACTGGCTGCTCCTTCAAAGTGAAGAAGACTATTCCCTCGCGAAGACGCGTCAGTTCAAGCGGGACGACCGTCTGCTTCATCTCGGTAACGGCATCGACTTGAACCGCTTCAAACCGATTGCGAAGACGCATAATCCGGAACAGCTGAAATTTTTGTTCGTCGGCCGCCTCGTCCGAGAGAAAGGGATCTTGGATTTGCTCCAGGCGTTCACGCAACTTTCGAAAACGCACCCTGACGTGACGCTGACGATCGCCGGCGAGCTGATGGTGAATGAACGGGACCAAGAAACCGGGAAACTCGTCGAGGCGTACCTCGCCGACAATCCGAACGTCCATTATGCGGGCTTTGTCAAAGATACGCCGACACTCTTCAACGATCATGACGTCTTCTTGTTGCCTTCCTACCGAGAAGGGTTGCCGCGTTCTATCTTAGAGGCGATGGCATCCGGTCTTCCGGTCATCGCGACGAACATCCGTGGTTGCCGTGAAGAAGTGATTGACCACGAGACGGGCTATCTCGTCCCTGTCGCCAGTCCCGATGCACTCGCCGAAGCGATGGAGTCGTTCATCCTTCATCCGGATCGGCTCGAGACATACGGACGCCGTGGCCGGGAAGTCGTCGAGGAACGGTTCGATGAATCGATTGTACTGACACGGCAACTCGATTTATTCGCGCAAATCAGTGCGCGGGAGGTCGGCTGATGCGGGCGATTGAAAGGGGGAGGCGGCATGGAAGAAAAGCAAGTCGTTAAGCAACTGAGGACGGCGGCCGTCGACGGCCGCCTCACCATCCATATGTATCAGCAATGGCAAAAGCGCAACGATGGTCCGACGGTGATCGAATTGCTCGAGACGTACGGATCGTGGGCGAACGTGCTCCGCCTCGCCGGACTCGACAATCAAATGCCTCGTTTCACGAAAGCCGAGGTGGTTCGGGCGCTCCGTCGGGCCGCGAAAGAAATGGGTTCGATTACGAGTGCGGATTACCGGAAGTGGGCGCTTGACCGGGACGTGCCGTCATTGACCGAGGTCGTCATCTTGTTCGGGTCATGGAAAGTCGCCTTGATTGAAGCGGATTTACTCGGCATGATGGCCAAAGACCAAAAGTGTGAAATCATTCAAGCCCTCCTCGAAGCGAGTGAGGACATCGAGCCGCTCACATCGACCGCTTATGCGAAGTGGGCACGGGCGCGTCAACAGCCGAGCATCACGAAAGTCGTTCGACGGTTCGGTTCGTGGAGCCAAGCACTTGAAGAGATCGGGCTCTCGAACCGCAAAACGTTCACGGAAGACGAGATTTTAAACGCATTGAAAGAGGCGGGTGAGGAACTGGCAATCCTCTCGCCATGGGGTTATGAGATGTGGCAAAAAAAGATGGGAAAGGGCCGGCCCTCAAAGAAGTTCAACAGATGTTCGGCTCTTTTGACATAGCGGTGGAAGAGATGCGACTGAGCCGGAGTGAAGGACGGAATCGGAAAGGAGGTGCGTCATGACGAGACCAATCGTGTTATGTATCGGGGACAACAAGATGTCGGCTTACGTATATCAGGCGATTCGGCACCTCGGGGTGACGCACGTCATTCGAGAAGACGGCCCATCCGAAGAAAAGCCTGACTCGTTTCGAGGCTGGGTCCGGCAGTTGTACGTCCGGTACGCCCACCGTTCATGCGCTGGACGAGCCGGGCGCGCATCCAAGAGTTGAAACGGCGTCATCCGTTACGAGACGAACCGATCCCGATGCATCACGTCTTGAAAGTGACTTCGCTGAACGATGCGAGGACGAAAATGTGGCTTGACCGTCTCATGCCGGAACTCCTCATCTTCCATGAGACGGGACCGATTGAGCCGGATGTGCTCAATCGAATCGATTGCCCGATTTTGACGATTCGACCATCGATGGCGGCGGGACAGCTCGAGGCGTATTGGGCGTTCCGGGCCAAACCGGACGTCTGTGAGGTACGCATCGAACAGTGGAGCGACCGCGGCTGGAGCGTCCTCGACCGGGCCGTCCTCTACCTCGGCGGTACGGACAATTTCGCGACTTATCCGTACCTCCAGCTCTCGACTGGATTGCCGCTCTTGAAGCGTCAAATCGAGATGATGCTCGAAGAGGACGTCTACGACCGTAGAATCGAGTAAAAACGGCCAGAGCTTTCGCTCGGCCGTTTAACTTTTGGTGATGCAATAATGTTGAATCGCGTCGTTGTAGTAGACGGCGAGACCGGGGGCGTACTTGTCATAGAACGCCGTGAAGCGCGAGTCTGCCACGTACATCTGTCCGAGGCCGCTGAACATATCGAGCGAGCAATCGTAGAAGTGGTCGTGGATGAACGCATGGTTCGCCTCGACCACCACTTGGACGCGCGGGTCTTCGACCGGGACACCGGCCGTGAACAAGTCGACGAGCGGTTTGACGAGGTCGACTTGCTGTTGGCTGAGCGTCTCCCAGTCCTCTTTCGTCCGTCCGTGGGCCCGTTTTTGTGACGTCGCATAGGCGTCACTGTCGCCCCAGCGTGACGTCACTTCCGCCTCGTGTTTCGTCTCGTGCGCTTTCAGCTCGTCGAACGACAAGCCTTTGAACAATGATTCGTCTTCCATTTGAACGCCTCCTTCAAGTGAGGCGAGCGTCGCTTCGGCGGTCTCGGCGAGTGTCGCGAAATAGGCCGCCTTTTTACGCAGCGCGTTCACTTGTGTCTTAAGGATGTGAGCCCGGTCGGTGTCCGTTTTTAACAACGTATGAATCGTCTCGAGTGGAAAATCGAGCGAGCGATAGAACAAGATGAGTTGGAGCCGCTCCATGTCTTGTTTCGAATAACGGCGGTACCCGTTCGCGTCACGCGACGGGACGAGCAGCCCGATCGCGTCGTAATGCCGAAGCGTCCGGGTCGTCGTGCCGGCGAGTGTTGCGAGTTGTTGAATCGTAACCATCTGCTCACCTCCTTATGGACAGCATAAGCCTTGACGTCGCGTTAACGTCAACCCTCTTTTGTGAATAAGGAAAACCCGTCGCGTTCACCGACATACGCAAAACCGAATTGTCGATAGTAACGGTTCAAAAATGTGTTCGTGGCGACACAGTCGAGGCGAATCGTCCCGACCGTCTGGGTGAGCGCGTGGCGCATCAATTGTTCGCCGACACGCTTCCCTTTCATCCGGGCATCAACGACGAGCCGATGCACGTAGACCGCTACCTCGGCGTCATCCCATAAATTGTGGTCCCATGACGTCGGGGGAATCAAGCTGACCGACCCGAAAATCTTTCCGTTTTCTTCATATACATAGACCGTCCCGTTCGTGACGTCGTGACGGACGAACTCGGTCCGACTCGGTTCCAAATATTTTTCCCACTGCGTCTTTCCGGCAGCGCGAAACGCTTTTGCCTTATTCAAAATCAATGAATCGATCGCTTGAAGATCGGCCCGTGTGGCCAAACGAATCATGTAAGTCGCCTCACTTTCATTTCATTTCAAAATCGTGTAGGGTACACGTTGAGTAAGCTGTTGAAAAGCTCATTGTAGCGGTTTGTCTTTTTTGTTAAGATAAACGTAGTGCATCGTGCAAACGATTGCGCTAATTAAGAGATAACGTCAACAGCACTGATATTAGTATATAGGATGAGCAGTGAGTTTAGGGATAAGGGAGTATCATTGACACATGCAACTTTTACAACGTGACCAACACACAAAAGGATTTCAACAGACACAAACAAAAACGCTAAAACGTAATTGGTGGAAAGAAGCCGTCGCATACCAGATTTACCCGCGCAGCTTTTACGACGCGAACGGGGACGGAATCGGCGACATTCAAGGCATCATCGATAAACTCGATTATTTGAAAGAGCTCGGCGTCGACGTCATCTGGATCTGCCCGATGTACAAGTCGCCGAACGACGACAACGGCTATGATATCTCGGATTATCAAGATATCATGGATGAGTTCGGGACGATGGAAGATTTCGACCGCCTCTTGAATGAAGTCCACGCACGCGGCATGAAGCTATTGTTAGACCTCGTCGTCAACCATACGTCGGACGAGCACCCGTGGTTCATCGAGTCGAAGAGTTCGAAAGACAACCCGAAACGCGACTGGTACATTTGGCGTGACGGGAAACCGGACGGCTCGAAGCCGAACAACTGGGAATCGATTTTCGGCGGGTCGGCATGGGAGTTCGACGAGACGACAGAAGAGTACTTCTTGCACGTCTTCTCGAAGCGTCAACCGGACCTCAACTGGGAAAACGCGGACATGCGCCAAGCCGTGTACGACATGATCAACTGGTGGCTCGAAAAAGGCATCGACGGGTTCCGTGTCGACGCGATCAGCCACATTCGCAAAAACCCGACGTTCGGCGACTTGCCGAATCCGGAAGGCCTTGATTTCGTGCCGTCGTTCGAGATGCACATGAACGTTGACGGCATCCACGACTATCTCGAAGAGCTTCGGGACGAGACGTTCAACAAGCACGACATCATGACGGTCGGGGAGGCGAACGGTGTTTCGCCTGACGACGCCCATCTTTGGGTCGGCGAGCAAGACGGCAAGATGAACATGGTGTTCCAATTCGAACACATGGGCCTCTGGCGCGAAGACGCCGAGTCGAAACTCGACGTCGTCCATTTGAAGAACGTGTTGTCGAAGTGGCAAAAAGGACTCGAGGAAGACGGCTGGAACGCCCTTTACGTCGAGAATCATGACCAGACACGTACCGTATCGGCGTGGGGGGACGATGAGCGCTATTGGAAAGAGAGCGCGAAATCGATCGGGATGATGTACTTCCTCATGCAGGGAACACCGTTCATCTATCAAGGCCAAGAGATTGGGATGACGAACGTCAAGTTCGACTCGATTGACCAATACGACGACATCGCGACACGTAACCGCTATTACATCGGTCTCGAACACGGCAAGAGCCACGAAGAGATGATGGACATCACATGGAACTCGTCGCGCGACAACTCACGGACGCCGATGCAGTGGAGCAGCGCAGCGAACGCCGGATTCACGTTCTCGGACACGCCTTGGTTCGGCATCAATCCGAACTACACGGCCATCAACGTTGAAGAACAACTTGAAGATGAAGACTCAATCCTCAACTTCTATAAAGAGATGATTCGCCTCCGGAAACAAGATGAGACGTTCGTGTACGGCACGTATGACGTCGTCTTGCCGGAACACCCAGAGATTTACGCGTATACGCGCACGCTCGGAGACAGCCAATACCTCGTCATGACGAACTTGACGGGTGGCGAGGCGATCTTCGCTTCAGACCTCACACTTCGCTCGGAGGATGTCGTTTTGAAAAACATGCCGCTCGATCCGCATGACGAGACGACACTCCTTCACTTGAAGCCGTTCGAAGGACGCGTCTATAAATTGAGTTAACCGTTAAGACAGGGGCGACCCTGTCTTTTTGTGGTGTGAAGCACATGCGAACCGGGAAAAAAAAAGTTAGCGATTCCGGACCGTTTGTGAGGTATGGTACGATGGGACAGCGGAAAGGGGAATCATCATGGCAATTGAACCGAAACGTATACGCGTCCGTCAGACGACGAAAATGAGCGAACTCGATGAACCGATCGTGCTCGTCGCGGACGGTCTCTATTACGAACTGAAGACGGGCTTCATCTTGACGTTTGACCAAGAGCGTGAGGACGGCATCGTGCCGACGACGTTGAAATATACGACGGGGCGGCTCGCCCTTATGTGTAAAGGACCGATTGAGATGAACCATTCGTTCATCGAAGGACGGCTGACACAGAGTGTATACAAAAACCCATATATGGCGATGACGATGGCGACGACGACGGAACGCCTTGACGTTTCAGACGGGCGTTGCCAATTCGACTACGCGTTAACGATGAACGACGATGTCGCCGGCACGTACGCGGTCGACGTCACATGGACGTTTAAAGGAGGAGACGAAGCATGAACTTTCAAGAGCGAGTGAAAAAGATTGAAGAGATGTTGAACGAGGACTGGTTCGAGATGCTCGAGACGAACGAGGACGAGTATGAGGAATGGCGCGGTCGCCTCGAAGATCATGCCGAGCACGTCATCGGACATTACGACAACGAGACCGGCGTCGACATGGACTCGGTCGACAAGTTGCTCCAGTTGAACGACGAGTTCCCCCTCCTTTACGGAGAAGACACGGTCCGGTTGTACCTCGCCTTAATCGAGGCACGTCCGGAAGACAAGTCGGTGTACGAACGTTACGTCGACTATTTGGCCGCAATCGGGGACGCTTCGCACGAAGAGTTTTTACGGTTCCATACGCTCGTCGACGCGGGCAGGCTCGACGAGGCACGAAAGCTCGCGCCGGAGATGCCAGCACGATTAGGACTCGAAGAATAAGGCCGCATTGCGGTCTTTTTTCTACATAAAGATAAGGGGGAAGGGCGATGTTACGTCTTGTGAAGACATCGATGGACCAAGAACAGCAAGTGCATGCATTTTTGAAGGAGTGGCGTGAACGGGATGAACGCATCGTCCCGAACGCGGTCGACGGGGAGGCGTCTGACTTTGAGACGTATGTCAAAGCGATTCGGGCGCGTGAGGTACGCGCGGAGAACGCCGGTTGGGTGCCGAGCACGACGTATTGGTTGACCGACGGGGAAGAACTGCTCGGGGCGGCCAACATTCGGCACGAGTTGAACGAGCAGTTACTCAATTTCGGTGGTCATATCGGCTACGGGATTAAACCGAGTGCACGGGGGCGGGGACTTGCGACGAAACAGCTCGCCCTCGCGCTCGAGAAGGCGAAGTCGCTCGGCATCGAGCGCGCGTTGATCACGTGCAATCGAACGAACGTCGCCTCGAAGCAAGTCATCTTGCGTAACGGTGGGGTGCCGGACACGCCGTTCATAGAAACGGACGGGACGGTTGTCGAGCGGTTTTGGATTGAGCTGAAAGGGTGACGACACATGGGCGACTGGATCGTGGTGTACTTGGCGGCCATCAACTTCTTCGGCATCTATTTGTTCCCGCGGGACCTTATCCCGTCGAAGAAGTGGTTCTCGTTCTCGAGCGGGATCGCCATCACGTATTTCTTCATGTACTTGCTCCCGTCGCTCAATAAGCGCCAAGACACGCTCCGAGTCGACTGGCTCGACCTTGCCTTGCCTTCAGAGATTTATGTCGTCAGTCTCATCGGGTTCACCGTCTTTTACGGGACGATGCGGTTCGTGCGGACCCCGCACTTCCAAGATGAGACGCTCGACCGAAACGTCTCGTACTGGCTTCAAGTGACGCTCCTCACGGCGTATATGTCGTTCTCGGCATACGTCGTGACGGAGACGTCGGTGACGAACGTCGCCCAAATGTTTTATGCGACCGCACTCGGCGTCCATTTTCTCGCCGTCGGTCACGACTTGTATCGCCATTACGGCGAGGTCTACTTGACGCAAGGACGCTACTTTTTCACGGTCGGTATCCTCGTCACCGGCTACGTCGCCCGCTACGTCGACTTGGCGTCGCACATCGAGACAATTCTGTTCGCGTTCGTCGCCGGGGCGATGATCCTGAACATCGTCAAGTTCGAGTTGCCGGCCGACCGGAATCTTCACTTCCGGACGTTCGTGCTCGCCGTGACGATTTACGGGGGACTTCTTCTCATCTTGAAGCATGTTCTCTATTTTTAAGTTCCCCCAAGAAAATGAATGACTGTTCATTCATTGTTTGGTATACTGATTCCAAGAATGAATCCGTTTTCATTAAGGGGGATGTTGGGGATGTCTACATTTTTAATCGTCAACTGGATTCTGTTCTTGCTCGTTCTCGGCTATGGCTTGTACTTGTTCGCGTCGCTCGTCTATCAGCGGTACACGTTCATCAAGCTCGGGAAGAAGGCAGAATGGAGCCAGACGAACAAAGAACGGCTTGAACAGGTGATGATCAACGTGTTCGGGCAAAAGAAATTGTTGAAAGATAAGAAGAGCGGCATCATTCACGTCATGATGTTCTATGGGTTTATCCTCGTCCAGTTCGGGGCGATCGACTTCATTTGGAAAGGGCTCGCCGTCGGGACGCGTTTCCCGCACGTGCCGCTCGGTCCGCTCTATCCAATCTTCACGTTCATGCAAGAGATCGTCATGCTCATGATTCTCGTCGCGGTCGTTTGGGGATTCTACCGCCGCTATATCGAGAAGCTCGTGCGCTTGAAGCGGAACTTTTTGGCCGGTCTCGCGCTCATCTTCATCGGTGGGCTCATGGTGTCCGTCTTGTTCGGGAACGGCTTTTACCTCGTCTATAAAGAAGAGCTCCCGATGTGGGGCGAGCCGGTCGCGACCATCATCGGCTCGGCGTTCGCCTGGGTACCGGGCAGCGTCGCGTTCGCGCTCTTCATCGTCTTCTGGTGGCTGCACCTGCTATTCTTACTCAGCTTCATGGTGTATATCCCGCAAGGCAAGCACGCTCACTTGATTGCCGGCACACTCAACGTCTGGCTCGGCCGGACGCATAAAGTCGGTCGTCTCGCACCGGTCGATTTCTCGGCGATGGAAGAGGCGGAAGAGTCGGATGAAGAGGTCGTCTTCGGGGTCAACAAGATCGAAGACTTCAACCAGAAGCAGCTCGTCGACTTGTACGCCTGCGTCGAGTGCGGACGCTGTACGAACGTCTGCCCGGCGACCGGTACTGGCAAGATGCTGTCGCCGATGGATCTCATCGTCAAACTGCGCGACCATATGAACATGAAAGGGGCCGCCATCACCCGGAAGTCGCCGTGGGCGCCGGCGCTCTTGTTCCAAAATACGCAAGGCGCGGAGATCGCCGCGGCCGCGATGGATGGGAACATGCTCGTCGCCGACGAGTTGATCGGCAACGTCATCACGGAAGAAGAGATTTGGGCGTGCACGACGTGCCGCAACTGTGAAGACCAATGCCCGGTCATGAACGAGCACGTCGACAAGATCATCGACCTTCGTCGTTATCTCGTCATGATGGAAGGGAAGATGGACCCGGAAGCGCAGCGCACGGTCGCCAACATCGAACGTCAAGGCAACCCGTGGGGGATGAACCGGAAAGAGCGCGAGAACTGGCGCAAAGACACGGAACTCGTCATCCCGACGGCGAAAGAAAAGAAGAAGGCGGGCGAAGAGTTCGAATTCCTCTTCTGGGTCGGGGCGATGGGCTCATATGACAGCCGCAGCCAAAAAGTCGCCCAGAGCTTTGCGAGCGTCTTGAACAAGGCCGGCGTCTCGTTCGCTATCCTCGGCAACGAAGAGAAGAACTCGGGCGACACGCCACGCCGCATCGGGAACGAGCTGTTGTTCCAAGAGCTCGCCGAGGCGAACATAAAGCTGTTCGAGAAGTACGGCGTCACGAAAATCGTCACGGTCGACCCACACGCATACAACACGTTTAAAAACGAGTATCCGGACTTCGGGCTCACGGGGGTGAAAGTGTATCACCACACCGAGCTCCTCGCCGAACTGCTCGACACGGGGCGCGTCAAACCGGACTTCGCCGTGAATGAACGGGTCGTCTATCACGATTCGTGCTATCTCGGTCGCTATAACGGCATCTATGACGCACCACGCTTCGTCTTGGAGCGCATCCCGGGCGTCGAACTCGTCGAGGCGGCCCGGAACCGTGAGAACGGGATGTGTTGCGGCGCCGGCGGCGGTCTCATGTGGCAAGAAGAGAAAGTCGGGACGCGCGTCAACGTCGCACGGACGGAGCAATTACTTGAAACGAAACCGACCGTCATCGGATCGGCCTGCCCGTATTGCTTGACGATGCTCTCAGACGGGACGAAAGCGAAAGAAGTCGATGAGACGGTCGGCACGTTCGACGTCGTCGAACTGCTCGATCGTTCACTCGCTCCGCTCGAAGTACCCGAACCGCTCGTCCAATAAATTAGTGACCCGCTTCCGTATGCTGGAGCGGGTCTTTTTAGTTTCGATGAGGCGAAATATCGGAATAAGAAAGGAGATACATTTAGCAGAGGAAGTGAGCGTATGGTTGAAATGATGACGGACAACGAGATCGCCTTGGCCATCATCCAAGCGTTGAAAGACGGAAGACGCACCGAGTTCCAGGAAATCGTGGACGAGCTCCAACCGTATGACGTCGCCCAACAGTACAAGCTGTTGCCGGGTAAGCATCAAAATAAGTTCTTGCTTTACTTGACGCTCGAACAGATGACCGACATGATTCAAGAGCTCGACCAGACGACGCGGCTTCAGGTGTTGCACCGGCTCGGGTTCGAGCGGACGTCCGAAGTGCTCGATTTGATGGAGAACGATGAAGTCACGTCGTTCATGTCCGAACTCGACCCGGAACGTGTCGAGGAACTGTTGTCGGAAATGAGACAGGAAGAGTCGAGCGTCGTCCAAAACATGATGACGTACCCGGAAGAGACGGCGGGACGTCTCATGAACAACCGGTTCGTCTGGATTCCGGAGCACTACTCGATTCGGCAAGCCGTCGACAAGTTGAAAGATTTCGCGGCACTCGCCGAGTATTTGAACTATTTATACGTCGTCGATGCCGATAAACGGCTCGTCGGCGTTATCTCGTACAAGGATTTGATTTTAGCCGACATCGATGACGCCGTCGCCGACGTCATGTACAAACGCGTCGTCAAAGTCGATGTCATGACCGATCAAGAAGAAGTCGCCAAACTGATCAACCGGTACGACTTCATCTCGATTCCGGTCGTCGAGGACGGCGACCGGCTCGTCGGCATCATCACGGTCGATGACGTGCTCGATATCGTCATCCAAGAAGCGAACGAGGACATCGAGAAGCTGTCGGCTTCCGGTAAGGCGATTGACTTCGACACGAAACCGCTCGTCGCCGCCTATCGCCGCTTGCCGTGGCTCATCTTGCTCTTATTCATCGGTTTGATTTCAGGCAGCATCATCGACGGGTTCTCCGGCACGCTCGAACAAGTCGTCGCACTCGCGTTCTTCATGCCGATGATTGCCGGGATGACGGGGAACACGGGGACGCAATCGCTCGCCGTCGTCGTAAGGGGTCTCGCGACGCGTGATTTAACGTTCCGCCAAGTCGTCGCGCTCATCTTCCGTGAGTTGTGGGTCGGTGTCATCATCGGTGTCACGTGTGCCATTTTAATCGCCGTCATCGCGTTCGTCTGGCAAGGGAGCTGGACACTCGGTTTCGTCGTAGGCAGCTCGCTCCTCGCGACGCTTATCATCGGGACGCTCGCCGGCACGATCATTCCGCTCATCCTATACAAGTTGAACGTCGACCCGGCCGTCGCATCCGGTCCACTCATCACGACAATCAATGACATCTTGTCGCTCCTCATCTATTTCGGGGTGGCGACCGCCTTCTTGACGCGACTCATGTGAAAACACCCGGACAACGGTCCGGGTGTTTCGTTTATTGCTCGGCTTTCGTCAAAAGCGATGACGTAAGATGGGACAACCCTTGTGTCGTCTCATTGATGGCTGAAATCGTTTCAACCATTTGACTCAAATCTTCTTTGTTTCGTTCGAACGAGAGGGTGTAGTTGCCCATCTCATCTTTCACCGTCATGAAGCCTTCCTTGACCGCCCCGAGTTGACGCATCGCTTCATCGTTCGTGCGATGCATCTGCCCCATCTGTTCAAGTAGCGCGGCGATGTTCGTCTCGTTCTCATGGATGAGGACGTTAATTTGACTGCTCAGCTGCTTGGCGTTCTCGGCGAGTGTGCGGACCTCGGTCGCGACGACGGCGAAGCCTTTCCCGTGTTCTCCGGCGCGGGCCGCTTCGATGGATGCGTTCAAGGCGAGTAAGTTCGTCTGGTTGGCGATTTGCTCGATGCTTCGAGTCATGTTGACGATTTCCTCGGACCCGTGCTTCAGTGACGTGATGCGTTCGAGCGATGTATCGACGTACGTGGCCGAGCGCGTGAACTCGGATTCCATCTGTTCGATTTGCTGCCCGTTCGTTTCCGTGAGCGTCATCAAGTGTCGGCTCATCTGTTCCGTCTGTTCGGTTTCCCGTAGCACTTGATGGGCCCGATCGCTCGTTTCCGCCATGGCGCTCCCGGTCCGTTCCATCGTTGTCGCGACTTCTGAACTGACATGGCCGATGTCGCGCAACAAGGCGTCGCGTGCGTCGCTCGCCGCCTCGATTTCATCAAGCCGCGCGTCGACGTACTGCTCGGTCACGATTTGCGCGTCCAAGTTCATCGCATGGGACAAGGCAAGGAGCGCCTCGGCCATCGTGGCCGGGTCGTGTTGATAGTGTTCGACGATTTTTGGGACGAGGAGCGTATTGAATGCGGCATACGTCGCGAGGAACCACGTGACCGGGACCGCATAATGATGGTGCGTCTGCCCCATGCGTTTCCGCATGGCGAGGAACTTGTCATCGATTCGTCCAGTCAATAGGCTTCGGAAGTAGTCAGCGAATACGTTTTTCAGTCGCTCCCGTGTCGAAGCGGCGCTAGCGAGCTGGGCCATGTCAGGTTGTTGCATCAAATGGTCGAGCACGCTCTCTAACACATCGTCTAATACAGATTCGACGAGTGGCGCCATCGCTTGTAGCTGTTCGACTTGTCGCGACGTGTAGCCCATGTAGTGAGCCCGGCCGTTAAGGGTCGGATCGCTCGGTTTGGCGATCGTCGTCGCATCGGGAAAACCGATTGATGCGATAAACGAAGCGGATGATGATTTACGGAAGAGTGCCATATTGTTTCTCCTTTTTCTCATGAAGCTTAAAGTACGTTCTCTTCTATATCGGCAAAATGATGAAATAAGTGAGAAGTCGATGTGCAAGCGGGAAATCCGGGAATGAATCATGTAGAAGTCGATGCACTGGATAGCGAAGGAGGCCGAGATGTGAAAAATATCTTCGTGTGTTGACAATCGTCAGTGCCCTAAGTAGCCAAATCTTGCCTCAAATTTTATTTCTCGCGGTCATGGTGCAAGGCGAAGGGGCGAGTCGGGTGATTCCGTTCATGATCTTTTACGTCGCCAGCATGTCGGGGCTTCTCGTTTGGATTTATGTCGTCGGTCGAATCGGCTCAAAGCGAACATTTTTGCTGGCCCTCTTCGTCTTGGTCATCGGGCTCGGCTGTTGGTATTTGCCGTTCGCTTGGGGTGTCGAAGTGAGTGCGTTTTTCATCGGTGTCGGATCGATCGGTGTCGGCACGATGATGACGACGATCCTGTCTCAGCTGAAGGAGTTGTCTCCACAGAAGGAAGGGGGGGAGTTCGCTTCCACTCGTCATCTTGCTCGTCGCGTGGATTGTGTTATTCTCGTACGCGCTCACGCGCTCAAATGATCTCGCAGTCTTGTTCTTTATAATCAGCCTGAGTTTGCCGTGGTTGTTCGTTCGAAAGCTCCCACTTACGCGTGAAGCGACATGGACGTTCTCGACGACGCTGTTCCTTCGGGCGTTTCTCGTCGTCACCGTTTTCACACTCCTCAGCCGACTCGTCAGTCTACTAGAAGGGACGCGTGGGTATCTCGAGATTTTCTTCTTGACGCTACTCCTCGTCAGCTATATGGTCTGGCTCCTGCTTCAGCGGAAGACACGGAATTATGTGACGACGAAATCGACGCGCTAAGTCCAGTTCTTGGCGTATGCCGTCGGACTGTTCGGAGGGTGGACGTTGATTGGGGCCGTCTTCACGAGCCTCGCCCTCTATTCCTTCAACGTATTGCTCTTTTATGTCTTCGTTCCGTTTTTATTTGGGGTCATCGGCTGGATATTATTCGGTCAGGTCGTACCAGGTGTCAAACGTCCGTATTCGTTTCTACTCGTCGCATCGGTCACATTCTTCCTCGGCTTTTGGCATCCGATTGCCTTCCTCCCGGTTTTGTTCGTCAATGGCTATATTCAAACGATGTATTCGAGCATCGGACACGTGCAGTTGTATACGGCCTATCGAGAGAATAAAGAGTTCGCGGCGCTCGTCATGCAACTGTGGAAGAAGCTTGGGATGGTCGTCGCCCAAGTCTCGCTCATGCTCGGCATCCTCGCATACGGGCTGACAGTTGACCAAACGGTCAATGCCGACTTGTCCTTCGCCATCCCGAAGAGCTGGATGGTCGGCGTGCTCGCCGTGACGTGGGCGGTGAACGTCGCCGTCATCACCGTCTATTGGCGTCAAATCGTCCGGAAGTAAGTCGAAACAATTTTCTCTAGCTTTTTCATATCGCTTTTGTTTATAATGAGGAGTGATGTTTAACAAGTGACGGAAAAGGAGTGTCCTTTAATGAATAAATCGTTGATCGATTTCGTTTACGAGATTCTTCAAGAGACTGGCGAGCAACCAGTATCATTTGATGAAATCCGTGAGCAGATCAGACAAAACTATACGTTCGCCAGTGAAGAGGAAGAGCTCGAGAAAATTGCGCAACTCTACACGGACATGAACATCGACGGACTATTCGTCAACTTGGGAGCGAACCGTTGGGCGCTTCGTGTTTGGTATCCGTTCGATAAGTCAGACGAGGATCTCGTCATCGAAGCACGTCAACGCGGTGAGCTTGACGAGTTCGAAGAAGATCTCGATGAGACGGACGAAGGCATCGTCGACATCGAAGACGACCTCGACGTCTTTGCAAAAGGTGAAGATTTTGACGCATCTGAGTTTGAGACAGACGACGACGCCGAAAAAGTTCCAGACCTCGATGATTTCGAGGACGAGGACTTGGACGACGACCTCGATGTCGAAGACGAGGATGATTTATAAGAGACCGCAAAAAGCCGGGCATTTGTCCCGGCTAGGCGTGTCTCTTTTTCTTTTTTTGCGGCTTTCGAAAAAGAAAAAAATAATGACTTGACGACTGCATCGTCTCTGACGTAAATTAGTCATGGGCTCGTTTAGCACATGCCGATGCAGCAAAAGTGTCCTCCATTTCAGTGGGGGCACTTTTGCTTTTTTTGTTTTTTGTTTCCCATAGTGGGCATTCATGAGAGGAGAAATGATGATGACAAAGTATATTTTCGTAACAGGTGGGGTCGTATCCTCACTCGGTAAAGGAATCACAGCCGCTTCACTCGCACGTCTACTCAAAAACCGAGGATTGAACGTGACGATTCAAAAGTTTGACCCGTACATCAACATCGACCCGGGCACGATGAGCCCGTATCAACACGGGGAAGTGTTCGTCACAGACGACGGCGCCGAGACGGACCTTGACCTCGGCCACTATGAGCGCTTCATCGACATCAACTTGTCGCAAAACGCGAACGTGACGTCGGGCCGCATTTACTCGACGGTCCTCAAAAAAGAGCGCCGTGGGGATTACAACGGTGGAACGGTTCAAGTCATCCCGCACATCACGAACGAGATCAAAGACCGCGTCTTCCGTGCCGGCCGTGAGACGAACGCGGACGTCGTCATCACAGAGATTGGTGGAACAGTCGGTGACATCGAGTCGCTTCCGTTCATCGAAGCCATTCGCCAAGTGAAAAACGACATCGGCAAAGAGAACGTCATGTACGTCCACTGTACGCTCGTCCCATATCTCCGCGCAGCCGGTGAGATGAAGACGAAGCCGACACAACATAGCGTCAAAGAACTTCGCAGTTACGGGATTCAGCCGGATATCATCGTCCTCCGTACGGAGCATGACATCCCAGAAGACATGCGTGAGAAAATCGCGCTCTTCTGTGATACACGCAAAGAAGCGGTCATCGAGGCGCAAGACGCATCGACACTCTATGAAGTACCGCTCAACCTTCAAAAACAAGGCATGGACCAACTCGTCAACGACTACTTCGGTTTCAACACGCCGGCAGCAGACATGACGGCTTGGAAAGAACTCGTCCACACGGTGACGCACCTCGAGAAGAAAGTGAAGATCGCCCTCGTCGGGAAGTATGTCGAGCTCCGTGACGCGTACATCTCGGTCGCAGAATCGCTCAAGCATGCCGGCTACGCGTTCAACGCCGATATCGACATCGACTGGGTCAACGCAGAAGACGTGACATCAGAGAACGTCGCGACACTTCTCGGCGACGCGGACGGAATCCTCGTCCCAGGCGGGTTCGGGGAACGCGGCATCGAAGGGAAAATCGAAGCGACGCGTTTCGCTCGTGAGAACAACGTGCCATTCTTCGGGATCTGCCTCGGGATGCAACTCGCGACGGTCGAATTCGCCCGTAACGTCTTAAAACTTGAGGGCGCCCATTCGGCAGAAATCGATCCATCGACGAACTATCCGATTATCGATTTGCTTCCGGAACAAAAAGACATCGAGGACCTCGGTGGCACGCTTCGCCTCGGCCTCTACCCATGTAAACTCGAACAAGGGACGAAAGCGCACGCCGCTTACAACCAAGAGCTCGTCTACGAGCGCCACCGTCACCGTTACGAGTTCAACAACGAGTACCGTGAAGCGTTCGAGGCGGAAGGGTTCAAGTTCTCAGGAACGAGCCCGGACGGTCGTCTCGTCGAGATTATCGAGATTCCAGAACACAAGTGGTTCGTCGCGTCGCAGTTCCACCCAGAACTCATCTCGCGTCCAGAGCGCCCACAGCGCTTGTTCCACGACTTCATCCAAGCCTCGCTTGGCGAATGATTCACGAGCCGCAGTCGTCGACTGCGGCTTTTTCTATCGGACGAAAGGATGAGGTGTGTGACTGCTTCAGATGGATACATGTTCTCCGAAATCCGGGTAAACTAACAGTAGAACGGGGAGAGGGCGATGCGATATGCGGGAACGGTGGATGATTTATGGAGGGTACGGGGTATCATTGCTTTTGCTCGGCCTATTACCGTTTGTCGTCTTGCCGACCCTCTTGTTGCCGTATCAGCTCGGCTGGAGCGGGATTGTGCTCCTCATACTCACGATTGGGCTGTTACGGACGATTCGGGAAGGGTCGAGTACGTATTTGAAGCAGATGTTGAAAGTGACGTTCAGCCTGTTTTTGTTGTTCGTCTTCATTTATTACGTTTCATTTGGACTCGTCTTATATGACACATACGGCCTTGACCGCTTGCTCGATCGCTATGAGGACCAGGCCGCCTTCGTGTTCGCGGCGTTCAGTTTCTTGCAACCGATCGCGTTGCCAATCCCTGAGGCGGTCAGCGTACCGATTGGAAGTGTCGCCCTCGGTCCGCTTCGCGCCGCGCTCATCGGGAGTGTGGCGACGACGCTCGGCATCGTCGTCATGTACGGGTTAGCCCGTTTTGGACGTGAGCGGGTCATGCGACTTTTGGATGCGGATAAGCTGGCCACATATGATCGGTACGTCGAAAGATATGGGCTTGGGGTCTTGCTCGTATTGTTCATCATCCCAATCTTGCCGGACGAGGTGATCTGTCTTGCGGCCGGTTTCAGTCGCGTGCCGTTCGGTCGCTTTGTCCTCATCGCGGCATCCGCGAAACTCGTGACGTCGTTCGGCCTTGCCTACTCGGTCACGCTCGGCGAGTTATTCCTCACGGGTGCGAGCCCGTTCGCCATCGTCTCGGTCACGGCAAGTCTCATTCTCGTCTTACTCGCTTTCATTTGGCGACGACGGAAAAAAGGAGATTCGAACTGACATCTTGAAAGAGTGGACAGCACAGATCAAAAGGGAGATAGCATCGTGAACGACAAGACGTTACAGATTCGGCCGATTGAGGCACGCGACTTAGATCGCATTTGGGAATTGATTTACAAAGATGAGACGCCGGAGTGGAAGCGGTGGGATGCCCCGTATTTTGAACACTGGGCCATTCCGTACGAGACGTACCGCCAAGAAGCGGACGGCCACGTCGGTCGCGAAGACATGTGGGTCATCGAAGCCGAAGGGACGGTGTATGGAACCGTTTCTTCCTATTATGAGGACGCAGGAGAAGAATGGCTCGAAGTCGGAATCATCCTGCATCAAGCCGACCGCTGGAATCGTGGTCTCGGCACCCGGGCGCTTACGCTGTGGGTGAATCATTTGTTCACGACCCGTTCGACGGTCCGAGTCGGGTTGACGACATGGTCCGGTAACGAGCGGATGATGCGCGTCGCGGAAAAGGTCGGGATGCAGCTCGAAGGACGGATTCGTCGAGTGCGCGTCGTCGACGGGGTGCGGTATGATTCGATTCGCATGGGCATGCTTCGTGAAGAATGGGAACAACGGCAAAAGCGCAACGTCTCAATTTGAGGCGTTGCGCTTTTTATAGGTGGAACAGTTGGCGATATTGGAGCGGCGTCATCCGCTTATACGATTTGAACGTGTTGATGTAGGCGGTGCAGGACGCGAAGCAAAACTTTTCACCTATTGTACAAATCGGTACGTTCGTCCCGAGCAAGTCGGCGATGGATGCATCGATACGGCGTCGGCGAATCCGTTCCGGTATGCTCTCGCCGACTTCTTGCTTGAAGAGGGCGGACAAATAGTTGTTCGACAGACCGACCTGGTCGGCAATCCAAGGGAGCGACAGCGACGCGTCGCGTAAATGTTCTTCGATCAAGCGCAGTGTCGTCGAGACGTTCGGGTTCGTCGACACGGGTGGGGACAAGAACGCGGTCACTTTTGCTAAATACTCGACGATGACCGGAATGGCGTACAAAAAGTCGAGCGTCGTCTCCAATTCATCGATTAATGTCAGCAAGGCGCTCGTATAAGTGAGCGCGGTCTGCACGTTCGGGTTGTCGACCGGGATGAGACGGATGATGTGGTAGACGAGGCCACGATAATAGAAGCGGACACTCATATACTCATCATCTGACGGCAACGTCAACAAGTCGAGCGTCAACGTCTCGAGCAGTTGTTCGGCCCGAATCGGGTGCGCGTTTCGCAGTGCGCTCACGATTTGTTGGTCGAGCGAGTAAAAATTATCCACATGAGAAAAATCATCGAACAAGTTTTTGTCTCGATGAAGGTGATGTAGAAATTGACGTTTAATTTTATTTTCCAACGGATGATTCACTTCTTTCGTCGTCCGATCGGGAACCGTTTTATTTCGTGCGAGGGACGTTCCGTTTCGTTGCTTGTTTCAACTCGGCGATTTCGCGCGCTAAAGCTTCTTCACGGGAACGGGCGGATGATTCGAGGTGGTGTTCAAGTTCTTTGCTCTTTTGTCGATACGTCTCAGCGACTTCTTTCGTGCGCTGTTGGTGCTGATTGAGCTGTTTGTTGTACGCATCGAGATCAATTGGCTTTTTCGTCATACTTATATGCCCCTTTCAAAAGACGGTCAAACAGACAGTTGAGGTGCAAGCGAGGCTTGACCCGAAGTCTCATGGAGGAAAACGACTCCTGTCCTTAGCTTACGAAGGGGAGCATGTCTTGGGAAGTTTGGTCGCTACGAAACGAGTGGTGAAAACGAAGAAAAATGTGACGAAATTGTGTCCGGATTCATTTTTTTACACACAGGCTCACGCAAGAAGACGAATCAAAAAATCCGCAGACATGACGTCTGCGGATCAAGGATTACTTGACCGCCTGGTCTTTAATTGGGAACCAGCCGGCACGTGTCGTGATGGCGTTCCAAAGCGGGGCTGGGACGGCGAGTTCAGCTTGTTTGTTCAAGTCGAGCTCGGTCTCAATCTCATCTCCGCGACCGTCTTTCACTTTCTCGAGCCAATCCGGATCGATGATGAGCTCACGGCCGAGCGCGGCGAGGTCGATGACGTCGAGTGCGTCCTCGACTTGACCCGGACGTTGCAACTGTCCGACTCCGATAAGTGGGACGGCACCGTTGATGCGCTTCGCGATACGGTCAATCGCTCGCTCCGTCACGTTCTCGTCGCGCATCGAGGCGGTGTTGAAGTTCCAGAGCGAGGCATGGATGTAATCGAGTCCTTCCTCGAGCAACATGTCAATCAACACGTCCGTATCGTCGAGCGTGATACCTGGCTCTTCGACTTCTTCTGGCGAGAAGCGGTAGCCGACGAGGAAATCGTCCGTCTCTTTCGCTGCGTCTTTGACGGCACGGATGACTTCACGCGGGAACGTGAGCCGGCCCTCGACATCGCCACCGAAGCGGTCGTCGCGTCGGTTCGAATGGGGCGAGAAGAACTGTTGAATCAAATACGTGTTCGCACCATGAATCTCGACGCCGTCGAATCCGGCCTCGATGGCACGGCGTGTCGCGTCACCGAACGCTTGGATGATTGCTTCGACTTCTTCGGTCTCGAGGGCGCGTGGCGTGACGGCACCTTCGCGCACCGGTGCGACCGCACTCGCGCTCACGGGTTGCTCGTTCGGGACGAGGTTTGGCGGTGACATGCGGCCGGCGTGGAAGATTTGCAGAATCGCTTTGGCGCCTTCCGCCTGCAAGCTCTCAGCGAGTTGACGCAGACCTGGGATGAACTTGTCGTCATTGACGCCGAACGCGTTCGGGAAGCCTTTGCCGTCCTCGGTCACGTAAGCACAGGCCGTGATCGCGAGCCCGACGTTCTTCGCACGTTTCCGGTAATAAGCGAGTTCGTGTTCGGATACTTCTCCGGTCGGTTGTGACGAATAATGGGTCATCGGTGCCAAGACGAGTCGGTTATGGACCTCTACACCGTTTTTAAATTGGAAAGGTTGAATCATGCGTTGCATCTCTTATTTCCTCCTTCGTCGTGATACTTTGAAGTCTAGTTAACTGATTTCAAAATTGCGAGCGAGACGCATCTGGAGTTGCACGTCGCACGTTCCGTGAGCGGTTCGATGGTTCAACGTGTGAGAATAGGGTATAATACAGGAGAAAAGTTGATAACCGGTTGGAGACTACAGAGAGACCACGACATGGGGGGCGAAGCCTTGTTTGTTGTGGTCTCTTTTTGTATACCTTGAACCGGATTCATTATAGGAGGGAATAAGATGGAAATCAGAAACTTCTCAGCGAAAGAACGCGCGGCACGGTACGAACAATTGACGGGTGAACGGCACGACGTCCTCGTCGTCGGTGGAGGCATCACAGGCGCAGGGATCGCCCTTGACGCCGCTTCACGGGGGATGAAGACGGCCGTCCTCGAGATGCAAGACTTTGCGGCTGGTACGTCGAGCCGCTCGACGAAGCTCGTCCACGGGGGTTTGCGTTATTTGAAACAGTTCGAGGTCGCGCTCGTGGCCGAGGTCGGCAAAGAGCGCGCCATCGTATACGAGAACGGGCCACATGTGACGACGCCGGAACGCATGCTGTTGCCGATGCATAAAGGCGGGACGTTCGGTCCGCTCTCGACCGCGGTCGGTTTGATGGTGTATGACTTGTTAGCGGGTGTCAAGCGTGCCGAGCGCCGTTTGATGCTGAAACCGGACGAAGTCATTCAAAAAGCGCCGCTCGTGAAAAAAGACGGACTTGTCGGCGGTGGCTATTACGTCGAGTATCGGACGGACGACGCGCGCATGACGATCGAAGTCGCGAAAGAAGCGGCGAATCACGGGGCGCTTCTCATGAATTACTCAAAAGTGACGGGTCTCATCTATGAGAACGGCAAAGTCGTCGGCGTGAACGTCGAGGACCAAATCGATGGCAAGACGTATGAAGTGTACGCGAAGAAAGTCATCAACGCGACCGGTCCGTGGGTCGACGTACTTCGTGAACAGGACGGGTCGAACAAAGGCAAGATGCTTCGCCTGACGAAAGGGATTCACCTCGTCATCGACCAATCGAAGTTCCCGCTCAAACAAGCGATTTACTTCGATACGCCGGACGGCCGGATGGTGTTCGCGATTCCGCGTGACGGCAAGGCGTACGTCGGCACGACGGACACGTTCTTCGATAAAGACAAAGCGCACCCGCGCATGACGACCGAAGACCGTGACTATATTTTAGAGGCGATTCACTACATGTTCCCAGAAGTGAACGTGACGGCGGACGACGTCGAATCGAGCTGGGCCGGCATTCGCCCGCTCATCTACGAGGAAGGCAAAGACCCGTCTGAGATTTCGCGGAAAGATGAAGTGTGGCAATCCGAGAGCGGACTCATCACGATCGCCGGCGGGAAGTTGACCGGTTACCGCAAGATGTCGGAGACCGTCGTCGATTTGGTGGCGAAACTGATCAAACAAGAAGAAGGCATCGTCTTCCTCGCCTCGCGCACGAAGCACATGCCGATGTCGGGCGGCCACGTCGGGGGCTCGAAAGGGTTTGAAGACTTCTTGACGAAGAAGAAGGCGGAACTCAAAAATCTCGGTCTCGAAGACGACAAGGCCGAGCAACTCGTCCGGCTCTATGGGTCAAACATTGACCGCGTGACGGAACGGATGGACTCGAACGCGTACAATCTCCCGGAAATCGTTTACGCGCAGCTCCTGTACGGCATCGAAGAAGAGGCTGTCGTTCGGGCAATCGACTTCCTCGTCCGTCGTACAGGTGCGATGTTCTTCGATATCGATTTCGTTCAACAGCATAAAGACGGCGTCTTGCGCGCGATGGCCGACGTCTTTAAATGGTCGGATGCACGTCTCGAGGAAGAACGGGCCGAAGTCGAGAAAGAAATCGAGCTCGCGGTCGTCCCAGTGACCGTCGAATCATAATAAAACTTCGCCGCAGCGAAGTTCAAATAGGAGACGAATCAAATGGCGAACAGCGATTTGGTTCGTCTTTTTATATGCCGAGCTCGTCATAGTACGCCATAATCCGTTCATCGAGCGCGAGGACGACGTCTTCATCCCCTGTGAAGTAAAAGAGCACGTACGTGCCGTCTTCACGATACACCTCGGCCTCGACGTTGATTGTCGTCATCCGTCCTTCGAACGAGACGTCAAGCTCGGCGATTTGATAAACGATGCCTTCATCCAATGACGGGTCGGCTACGCGCGTATGAATCTGTTTCACGCTCTTTCTTGAAATCGGCTCATCGAACACATCCGACAACATGGCAAACGTCTCAGGAATGGCGACGAGATCTGCATCGATTGATGTAGCGAGCGGCACGTCCTCGTCTTTTGCGTAGGCTTCCTGCTCAAGGGCGATGACGCGTGCCTCATCACCCAAGACGGAGACGATCGCGGCGACCCCACCGGCCATCACGAGTAAAAACAGTAAAAATCCAAGCAAATGTTTCATCCATCGAATCTCCCGTCCTATCAAGTAGCTTCAGTATAGCAAGGCACATCGTGTTTAGGAATGTCGGGATTATGGTATGGAAAGATAATGATTAGAGAAGAGAGGGATGATGATGAAACGGACGCGGTTCTTATTCGTCCTCCTCGCACTTACAGCAATCCTCGGTTGGGTAGTCGTCGATTCGAATCGGTTGTTTGCGGACGAGTATTATGTCCGCGTGCCGAATGCCGACACCGTCACGCGGGAAGGGACGGATTACGTGTATACGGCGATCGGGTACGGGGATGGGAATAAAAAGCGGTCGTTCACGTTCAATTCGGACGAGCGGCTTGCACCAGGTGATGTGCTGAAGCTGTATGTGAAAGACGAGACGGACGTCACAGCGCTCGAACGGATCGAGGAACGAGACGTACCGATCGAGATTGAGTTGGAGCCGGCTGAAGCAGCAGCACCTTAAGCTGTTTCCTTCTTTTGCAAATTGCCGCGTCGCCAAACGAAATCGGATTTGGTATGGTTATGGATGGAGTGTCAATCACACGTAACGGAAAGAAGGGTAACGGATGTCACGCATGTTAATCGCAGACGATCAGGACGGGATTCGCTTGATGCTCGCCCAAGTGTTTCAAAACCTCGGGATTGAGGTCGATACGGCGAACGACGGGCGATCGGCCTGGGAAAAGCTTGAACAGAACGGATATGACTTAGTATTGCTCGATATGAACATGCCGCGTATGTTCGGTCACGAAGTGCTCCGGAACATGCGCGACCAAGACATCGACACACCGGTAATGATCATGACCGCGTTCGGGGAGAAGACGACGCTTGAAGAAGTGCAACGCCTTGGCATCACAGCGCAATTTGAGAAGCCGTTCGACATTTATGGCATGATCGAAAAAGTGAAGGATGTCTTGAAAATCTAACGTTTCGTCACGAAGATGACATATGTAAACGCTTGCGCAGAGCCATTTCTATGCCCGAATAGCATAGGCACACGTTTATCGGTGTGTTATAATGGGAACGAATTGCACGGGGGCATTTTTCCCAAAGTGCACAATAGCGAACAGACAGGAGGATGTCATTATGCCATTAGTATCAATGACAGAAATGCTTAACAAAGCATTCGAAGGCAAGTATGCAGTAGGCCAATTCAACATCAACAACCTCGAGTGGACGCAAGCGATTCTTCGCGCTGCGGAAGACGAGAAATCACCAGTTATCCTCGGTGTATCTGAAGGTGCGGCGAAGTACATGGGTGGCTTCACAACAGTTGTCAAGATGGTTGAAGGTCTCATGCACGACTACAACATCACTGTTCCAGTTGCAATCCACCTCGACCACGGTTCTTCTTTCGATAAGTGTAAAGCAGCGATCGACGCTGGTTTCACATCAGTCATGATCGACGGTTCACACCATCCGATCGAAGAGAACATCGAAATGACGAAACAAGTCGTTGAATATGCACACGCTAAAGGCGCTTCAGTTGAAGCGGAAGTCGGCACAGTCGGCGGCGAAGAAGACGGCGTTGTCGGTGGCGTACAATACGCTGACCTCGACGAGTGTGTTCGTGTCGTAACAGAAGCGAAAGTTGATGCACTTGCAGCAGCACTCGGTTCAGTACACGGCGAATACCAAGGCGAGCCAAAACTCGGCTTCAAAGAGATGGAAGAAATCGCAGAAGCGACGAAAACTCCACTCGTCCTCCACGGCGGATCAGGGATTCCTGAGCACCAAATCAAAAAAGCAATCGAGCTCGGCCACAGCAAAATCAACGTCAACACAGAGTGCCAACAAGAGTGGACTCGTGCGGTACGTGAGAAAATCGCTGCTGACTCGAAAGTATATGACCCACGTAAAATCATCGGACCTGGTATCGAAGCGATCTACAACGTCGTTACTGGCAAGATGCGTGAGTTCGGTTCAAGCAACCAAGCGTAATCCTGTCTATACAAGTCGACCCTCCTCGGAGGGTCGACTTTTTTGTTGAAACTTCTCTCCTTTTTGTTCGTAAAACAACCAAGGAGGGATTTGATGAAATATACAGAACCGCAGACCGAACTGTTTTGGCGAATCTTTTATGTGTTGGCGGCCTTCATGCTCACCGGCCTCGCCTGCATGATCACGATTGCACCGCTCATCTTTATTTGGTTGAACCCGGCACCCTACATGATTCCGCTCTTGTCCATCGTCGCACTAGGGGGATTCGGAGTATATTGGTTCGTCAATATGTTCCGGCAACTGTTTTGGAAGGAACGACATCGCTCGCGCTATGAGATGACGGCGACCCATTTGAACGGGGTGACGTGGCGCGTCGAGCCAGGGGAGTCGGTCGAACAGTCGGTGCGGCTCGAAGCGATTGAGCAGGCCGTCTTCTTTCCAGCCATCGTCCGAAAGACGCAACCGTCCCCGACCGTACCAATCGGGCGGCCGACGATTGACTTCTGTCCGATGCTCGCCATCATGACGGCGGACGAATCCGTCGAAATCTTGTTCGACGCACGTGACCTCGATCAATTCGAACGATGGATTGCTTATTTCCATGAGCAAGGCACACCGCTCTATTACACGCCGAAGTGGCTCTATTGGATCGGGGCGAACATCGCGACACGAGAAGAGCGTTTTCTGTTGTTTCAACAACCGGATGAATTGATTCCGTTCTTCTACACGGGGGACATTCCGGCGGACGAGTCGACGGCCGCGACGGCTTGGATTGAGGCGTATGGGATAGAACGGCAACGTGAAGGCCCGCACGAGGCGCATTACGTGAAGCAGGCAAAAATTATGAAGTGGACAGCGATTGGGACCGTCCTCGGCATCGTGTTGCTCGCGGCGTCGATGATTGGAATCGCGGCATTCACGTAAATGGTGTGGCAATTCGGAGTCGGTTTCCTCATAATAAGGAGTGTAAGCGATCACATTTCGAGGAGGAATACACATGCAGTTTTTCATTGACACGGCAAATGTGGAAGACATCAAGAAAGCCCATCGGATGGGCGTCATCGGGGGCGTGACGACCAATCCATCGCTCGTCGCGAAAGAAGGCGTCGACTTCCATACACGACTTCGTGAAATTTGTGAGATCGTCGGGGATCTCTCGGTCAGTGCGGAAGTTATTGCACTCGATGCAGCGGGTATGGTGGAAGAAGGAAAGGAACTTGCGGCCATCGCGCCGAATATTACAGTCAAGGTTCCTATGACACCACACGGGATGGAAGCGGTCCATGAGTTTGCGAAACTGGGTATCAAGACGAACGTGACGCTCATCTTCAACGCCAACCAAGCGTTGTTGGCGGCTCGGGCGGGCGCGTCCTATGTATCGCCGTTCATCGGACGCCTTGACGACATCGGACAAGATGGGCTCGACCTCGTCGAGACGATTGCCGACATCTTTGCCATCCATGGCATCGAGACGGAAATCATCGCCGCATCGGTTCGCCATCCGGTCCATGTGACGAAGGCGGCGCTACTCGGTGCCGACATCGCCACCGTACCGTACAAAGTCATCGAACAGATGATGAAACATCCGCTCACTGACAAAGGAATCGAGCAGTTCCTCGCGGATTGGAACAACGCTCAATCCAAATAAGCTCGTCGCAGAAAGGTTTTGATCATCGTGGAAATTCTCCATATCGTTGGACAGCAAAAACTAGAAGGCAGCGTCGACATCAGCGGTGCCAAACAAAGCGCCCTGCCGTGTCTCGTCGCCGCGCTCCTCACGGAGGAGCCGGTCACGATTGAGAACGTGCCGGTCATCGAGGACGTCGAAGTGATGCTGAACTTGTTACAAGAGCTCGGCGTCACCGTCGAGCGGGACGGGGAGCGGATGACGCTCCACGCGAAAGACGCGTTCCCGATGCCGCTCCTCGGCTCCGAAACGCGGAAAGTTCGGGCTGCTGTCTATTTGCTCGGGGTGTTCGCGGCCCGTTTCAAAAAAGGGGCCGTCGGGTTGCCGGGAGGATATGCGATTGGTCCACGACCGATCGATTTACATTTAAAAGCGTTAGAACGGCTCGGCATTCACGTCGAGAACGAGTCTGGTCTCTATCATGTCACAGTCGACAAGTTGGTCGGCGACCGGATTTACCTCGACCTTCGTTCGTTCGGGGCGACGGTGAGCGCGATGCTCGCCGCGGTCCTCGCCGAAGGGACGACGGTCATCGAGAACGCCGCGATCGACCCGGAAGTCGTCGACGTCGCCACGATGCTCACCTCGATGGGGGCGCATGTCGTTGGCGCCGGGACGGACGAGATTCGCATCAAAGGGGTCGAGCGCTTGCACGGTTGCACGCATACGCTCATCCCGGACCGTCTTGAAGCCGGGACGTTCATGATTTATGGGGCGGTGTCCGGGGACGTGACCGTACAAAACGTCATCCCGCACCACCTTGAAGGCGTCATCCAGAAGTTGCGTGATTACGGGGCTGAGGTCGAAGTCGGGGAAGAGGCGATCACGGTGCGGGCCAAGGCGTTTCTGCCGACCGACATCCGCGTCTTCCATTACTCGGGTTATCCGACCGACCTCCAACCGGTCATGTCGGCCGCACTCTTGAAAGCGGACGGGACGAGCATCGTCACGGACAAGCTCTATGCCCAGCGCTTCCGTCATATCGCGGAAATGCGGCGCATGAACGCCCAAATCACGCTCGAGGACGCCTCTGCCGTCATCCGTGGCGGTAACCCGCTCGCGAACGCCGAGATGGAATGTGCCGACGCACGGAGCGGTGCAGCCCTCGTCTTGTCGGGACTTCAAGCGAGCGGTGAATCGACATTGATTCATGCGGAACGACTGCACGACTCATACGTCGACTTTGTCGGCAAACTAAAACGACTCGGCGCACTCGTCTGGGTAGATGAGGCCGAGTAACAAAGGGGAGAATTCGGGTGGAACGTAGTTTATCAATGGAATTGGTCCGGGTCACGGAAGCGGCAGCGCTCGCTTCGGCCCGTTGGATGGGGAAAGGCTTGAAAGTGGAGGCGGACGACGCCGCGACGACCGCGATGCGTGACGTCTTCGACACGATTCCGATGAAAGGGATTGTCGTCATCGGCGAAGGTGAGATGGACGAGGCACCGATGCTCTACATCGGGGAGAAAGTCGGGAACGGCTATGGCTCTCGCCTCGACGTCGCCGTCGACCCGCTCGAAGGGACGAGCATCGTCGCGACGGGGACATGGGGCGCCCTCGCCGTCCTCGCCGTCGCGGACGCGGGCGATCTGCTCCACGCGCCAGACATGTATATGGACAAGATTGCCGTCGGGCCGGAAGCGGCCGGACTCATCAGCCTCGACAACACGATTGAAGAGAATATCGAAATCGTCGCCAAGGCGAAAGGCAAGAACGTCGAGGACGTCGTCGTCACGATTCTACACCGGGAACGTCATGAGGAAATCATTCAACGCGTTCGCGCGACGGGTGCCCGAATCAAGCTCATCCCGGACGGTGACGTCGCGGCGGCCATCAACACGGCGTTCCCGAAAACGGGCGTCGACTTGTTGCTCGGATCTGGCGGGGCACCTGAAGGCGTCATCGCCGCCGTCGCCATGAAGTGTCTCGGGGGGGACTTCCAAGGCCGTCTGCTCCCAGAGGATGAGGCGCAAGAGAAGCGTTGCCAAGACATGGGCATCGCCGACACGGGACGCATCCTGCTCCTCGATGACCTCGTCAAAGGCGAGGATTGCATCTTTGCCGCGACCGGGGTCACGGACGGCGAGTTGCTCCGGGGTGTCCAATTCACGGGACAAGGCGGACAGACGCACTCGGTCGTCATGCGGGCCAAGTCCGGGACGGTCCGTTTTGTCGAAGGCATCCATTCGTTGAAGAAAAAACCGAAGATGGTCATGAAACCTTGATTCTCTCGAGCTGCAGACAATGTCTGCAGCTTTTTTTGATGTGTCGTCACATAGTTAAATATGAAAAGAACGGGAATAAACAAGCAGGAGGTGGGAGGCATGATTGAAGTGGAATCGCTCGTCAAGTCGTACGATGACGTCCCGGCCGTCGACGGCGTCTCGTTCTCGGTGGCGGAAGGGGAAGTGTTCGCCTTTCTCGGTCCGAACGGGGCCGGCAAATCGACGACGGTGCAAATGTTGACGACGCTCGTCCGGCCGACATCGGGTACGGCACGCGTGAACGGCTTTGACGTCGTCAAACAAGAGAAGGACGTGCGGCTGTCCATCGGGGTGGCGCTCCAAGAGACGGGCATCGACAAAGACTTGACCGGTCGCGAACTGCTCGTTCTGCAAGGTCGTCTCTTCAAGATGACGAAACAAGAAGCGGAGGCGCGGGCCGAGGAGTTGCTCCGTGTCGTCTCGTTGACGGATGCGGCCGACCGGCGCAGCGGGACGTATTCAGGCGGGATGCGGCGCCGCCTCGATTTGGCGCTCACGCTCGTTCATCGCCCGACAGTCTTATTTTTGGACGAACCGACGACCGGGCTCGACCCGGCGAGCCGAATCGAGATTTGGAACGAGGTGAGACGGTTGAACGAACAGTTCGGGACGACCATCTTTTTGACGACCCAGTACCTAGAAGAGGCCGATGAGCTCGCCGACCGCATCGCCATCATCAACCACGGGAAAATCGTCAGTGCCGGGACGGCGGAAGAGTTGAAAAGGCTCGTCGGCGGAGAGACGATCGCGATGACGTTCCATACCGAGCACGAAGCATCAGAAGCGGCGTCTGCCTTCGAGAAGACGGCGTCTGGTCTACATGTCTCGTTCGAGCTCGAGGCGCTCACGTTGACGGATGTCGTGCGGCGGCTCGATGAACGTATGCTCCAGCCCGAACGGTTGACCGTCAAACAACCGTCGCTCGACGACGTGTTCTTGAAAGTGACAGGGGAATCGTATGAAGGAGGGGTGCCGAATGTGGACTGAGACGTGGCTGTTCACGAAGCGGAGTTTATTGACGACGATTCGCAATCCATTTTCATTTATCCCGAACTTGATTATCTCGGTCTTCTTCCTACTAGTGTACACGAGCGGATTGTCGAGTGTCGCCTCGTTGCCGCAGTTCGAAGGGAGCGCCTATTTGAACTTCATTCTACCTGTCTCCATCGTCTCAGGTGCGGTCGGCGGTGCTGGTGGGACCGGTCAGGCGCTCGTCCGCGATATCGAGAGCGGGTATTTCGCAAGGCTCCTCTTGACGCCGGCGACACGGACGGCCATCGTGCTTGGCCCGATGATCGCCGGAATGTTACAACTGCTCGTCCAGACGCTTCTTATCTTTGCGGTGGCATTCTTACTCGGCTTGAACATTCCGGTCGGTCTGCCTGGCTTCTTGTTCACGGTGTTGCTCGCCATCGGGTTCGGTCTCGGGTTCGCCGGCTATTCGGTCGGTGTCGCCTTGAAAACAAGGAACGCGCAAGCCGCGCAGGCGGGGACGCTCCTCTTTTTCCCGCTCATCTTCTTGTCGACGACGTTTGTACCGAAAGAACTGATTGAAGCGGAGTGGCTCAAAGTGGCCGCGACATTCAATCCGACGACATACATTTTCGAAGGGATGCGCGCCGTCTTGACCCAGCCGACGATCGACTGGGGGGCGTTGTCGGCCGGACTCGCCGTCGCGGGGACGATGAGCGTCATCATGATCGTCTTCGCGGCGACGAACGCGCGGGGCGCACTCAAACAAAAATGACGAGCCGGCTCATGCCGGTTCGTCATCAATCATAAAGGTCACGACTAAAAATAAGATGAAGCTGATGAGCGAGAACGTTCCACCGATGATGAAATAGACCATCGTGAACGTCTCGTTCCACTCGAACGGATTCATCGCGTACAGCCACATCCCGCTCGTCAATCCGATTGAGCCGATGACGGCCGTCCAGCCGTGGATGCTGACGAACACAGGGCGCTTGACACGATACAGGCGATAGAACACGCCCCAGGCGAAGACGGATAGCCAACCGGCGAGCAAAATATGGGCATGGATGGGACGGAAGGCGTAACTGCCGGCCCCTGACATGTGCGACCCGATTGCCGTCCCGATAACGCCGAACACAGCGGCGAGGCGGATGAGACGCAGACTCCACGTTCTTTCTAACATATGAATCACTCCTTGTTTCAAGATGTTGTCCAGTATACAACAGAAAGATGAACGGAAAATGAACAGAACGACATGAAAAAACGACTCGGTTCCGATGAACCGAGTCGTTACAGGTTTTAAATTAGAGGTACGATCCTGCACCGACATAACGTGGTGCCCAGTAGCCTGATGTGAAGCTCGCGTATTTAACGCCGCCTGTTTCAGAGTTGATCATTTGTGTTTTGCTGAGTGCCATTCCGACGTGTTGAATCGTGCTTCCGTTGTGTGAGAAGAACACGAGGTCCCCAGCTTGAATCGCTGACTTCGAAACTTTTTTCGAGTTTGCGTATTGTGAGCGTGAGTCACGTGGGATTGTCTTGTTGATTGCTTTCTTGTAGACATGGCCCGTGTAACCTGAGCAGTCAAATCCAGCTGTCGTCGTGCCACCGAAGCGGTACGGTACGCCGAGGTACTTTTTCGACTCAGCAACGAGTTTCGAACGTGCGCTTGAAGCTGTTGACGTTGACGCCGTCGTTACCGTCGAAGCGGTAGCGGCTTGCAAGTACGTGTACGTTGATGAAGCTGAGATGTAACGGTGCGTCCCTTTGTAGTTGATCTTGTAGAAAGATCCGACTTTACCAAGGTATGTATAACGTTGGCCTTTATCCATCTTAGCTACGACTGATGAGTTGAGTGACGCCGATGTACGGATGTTCAAACCGTTCACTTTCGAATAAGCGAATGTTCCAGTAGAAGCTTCGGCTTGTTCGCTCGTTGTGAAGGCGAGACCCGAGAACGCGAGAGTGGCAGCGACGATGATAGATGCGAAACGCTTTAACATAATGTAATTCCCTCCGTTTTCTAAAATAAAACCCTGTGATTGTATATGGTCGATGTGTAATGACGATAGTAGAGCACAAGTTGCGAGTATTACCCGGTTTCCTGTGCAAATAAACTATATCATGCGCGAGACCGATAGCATTTTTCAATCGCAAGACAAAAAACAGTTTTCTTGTAATATATTTGAAACAATATGCGGCAATAAAGACTTATTTGTTACATAGAAACAAAAATGTCTGTTTTCTTTTGAACATCAGGGGAATAGACTGTCATAACGCCACTTTTAACAAGTGACGTCAATGAAAAATTGTGATTAGATGAATGAGAACTTTACAAATATTTTTCAAATATAGAAATATGAAAGACAGGTGACTTGCATGAGTCAACAGACCGAACCAGCTAAAAATTATACGCTTCGTGAACTTGAGACGAAGACGTTAAAAGAATTATATGAAATCGCGAAAGAAGTGAACGTGCCCCAATATCGCGAGGCACGCAAGCGTGAGCTCATGTTCCGCATCTTGAAGTCGCAGGCCGAATCGAAGGACCTCTACTTCCTCGAAGGCATCCTTGAGATTATCCCGCCGAACCCGCAGTCACAAAATGACGGAGGCTTCGGGTTCCTCCGCCCGATCAACTACTCTCAATCTTCTGAAGACATCTACATCGCCGCTTCACAAATCCGTCGCTTCAACCTCCGCAACGGGGACCTCGTCACGGGGAAAGTCCGCAAGCCGAAAGAAAACGAGCGTTTCCAAGGGCTCCTCAGCGTCGAGGCTGTCAACGGGGAGACGACGGAGTCGACACGGAACCGCGACTACTTCCCGGCTCTGACCCCGATTTATCCTGAGAAGCAGATGGTGCTTGAGACGGAGCCGAATCATCTGTCGGTCCGCGTCATGGATATGATTGCACCGGTCGGTTTCGGACAGCGTGGTTTAATCGTCGCCCCGCCAAAAGCCGGGAAGACGTCGCTATTGAAAGAGATCGCCAACTCGATCACGACGAACCATCCGAACGTCGAACTGATTATCCTGTTGATTGACGAGCGGCCGGAAGAAGTGACGGATATCCAACGATCGGTGCCCGGGGCGGACGTCGCTTACTCGACGTTTGACGAGACACCGGAGAACCATGCCCGTATCTCGGAACTCGTTCTCGAACGGGCGATGCGCCTCGTCGAGCACAAGAAAGACGTCGTCATCTTGCTCGACTCGATTACACGTTTGACGCGGGCGTACAATTTGTCGGTACCGCCGAGCGGTCGCACGCTCTCTGGGGGGATTGACCCGGCGGCGTTCCATAAACCGAAGAAGTTCTTTGGCGCGGCGCGTAACATCGAGGACGGGGGCAGCTTGACGATTCTCGGAACGGCGCTCGTCGATACGGGATCGCGTATGGATGACGTCATCTATGAAGAATTCAAAGGGACGGGCAACATGGAGCTCCACCTCGATCGGAAGCTATCGGAACGCCGCATCTTCCCTGCGATTGATATCCGTCGCTCGGGAACGCGGAAAGAAGAGCTCTTACTCGGCAAGGACGAGCTCGACATGCTCTGGACGATTCGCCGCACGATGAACGAGTCGCCGGACTTCCTCGAACAGTTCTTGCGCCGCGTCCACGAGACGAAGACGAACGTCGACTTTTTCGCGGCACTCGAGGCCGACAAGAAAAAGAGTCGCCGACCGGTGAAAAAAACAAAAACTGACTTGTAAATCTGTGGACCGGGTGCTATTATATTCTAGTGAACTTTCTCTAGGTTGAAAGAATACTTAGGGCCGAAGGAGTTGAAAAGCAATGAAACAAGGAATCCACCCAGAATACCGTAAAGTCGTATTCATGGACTCGACGACTGAGTTCAAATTCATCTCTGGTTCGACTCGTTACTCTAACGAGACAATCACGATGGAAGATGGTAACGAATACCCACTCATCCGTGTCGATGTATCTTCTGACTCGCACCCGTTCTACACAGGTCGCCAGAAATTCGCATCTGCGGACGGTCGTATCGAGCGCTTCAACAAGAAGTACCAACGTTAATCGTCAACTTGTATGCACACCGCCTAGGGATTGCCCTTGGCGGTTTTTATTTTTTTATATGGAAGTCAACCCTTTTTCTTGACGGAAAAGATGGGTATAATCGGGAAGCGATTATCGATGGAGAGGGCGAAGAAAAATGATGCATGTGACGAACCGATACGGTTGGATTGAAGTGATTTGTGGGAGTATGTTTTCTGGAAAATCGGAGGAGCTCATTCGTCGTGTCCGCCGGGCCCATTACGGCAAAGTCCCGGTACAAGTGTTCAAACCTGGCATCGACGACCGGTATCATGAAGAGAACGTCGTCTCACATAGCGGCAACTCGGTCGTGGCTGTCCCGGTCCATTCGAGCCAAGATTTATACGATGCGGTAAGGGAAGAGACGCAAGTGATCGCCATCGACGAAGTCCAGTTCTTCGACGAGGGCATCGTCGACGTGATTGAACAGTTGGCGTCAGAAGACAAACGTGTCATCTGCGCTGGTCTCGACATGGATTTCCGTGGCGAGCCGTTTACAATGATGCCGGAACTGCTCGCGCGTGCCGAGTTCGTGACGAAGCTCCAGGCCATCTGTCTGTCTTGTGGGGCCCCGGCATCCCGTACGCAGCGCTTGATTGACGGAAAACCGGCCCGCTATGAGGACCCGGTCATCTTAGTCGGAGCCGCCGAGTCGTACGAACCACGTTGCCGTCATTGTCATGATGTTCCGAATAAACCACGCCCGGTCCGCCACACGGTGGCCGATTGATGACCAAAGCGGACCGCCTCGGCGGTTCGTTTTTTGCTATAATGAAGAGAGTTTGATTTGACGGAGAAAGGACGGATCATCATGTTTGACCGTTTGAGTGTATTAGAAGAACGTTACATGCAGTTGAATGAGATGCTCGCTGACCCAGAAGTGCTCAGCGACTCGAACAAATTACGCCAATATTCAAAAGAGCAAAGCCAGCTCGAGGAGACGGTGCAGGCGTATCGTCACTATAAAGAGACGAGCGCGGCGTATAAAGAAGCGAAACAGATGCTCGAAGACCGTACGCTCGATAGCGACATGCGCGAGCTCGCGAAAGAAGAGATGTCGCTCCTCGAGCCGGAAGTGAAAGCGCTCGAGGCGAAGCTCCGCGTCTTGCTCCTACCGAAAGACCCGAACGACGACAAGAACGTCATCGTTGAGATTCGCGGGGCTGCCGGAGGGGACGAGGCGGCGCTCTTTGCGGGTGATCTTTATAAGATGTATACGCGTTTCGCCGAACGGCAAAATTGGAAAGTCGAGTTAATCGACGCCAACTATACGGAGCTCGGCGGTTTCAAAGAAGTGACGTTCCTCATCAACGGGAACGGCGCCTACTCGAAGCTGAAATTCGAGAACGGGGCCCATCGTGTCCAGCGTGTGCCGTCGACCGAATCGGGCGGGCGGATTCATACGTCGACGGCGACCGTCGCCGTATTGCCGGAAGCCGAGGACGTCGAAGTCCACATCGACATGAAAGATGTCCGTGTGGACACGTTCACATCATCCGGACCGGGCGGGCAGTCGGTCAACACGACCCAGTCGGCCGTACGCTTGACGCACATCCCGTCGGGGCTCGTCGTCTCGTGCCAAGATGAGAAGTCGCAACATAAAAATAAAGACAAAGCGCTCAAAGTGCTCCGGGCCCGCCTCTACGACAAGATGCAGAGCGAGCACATGGAAGAGTTATCGGCCCAGCGGAAGTCGGCCGTCGGGACGGGTGATCGTTCAGAGCGGATCCGGACATACAATTTTCCGCAGAGCCGCGTGACCGACCATCGTATCGGGCTCACGCTTCAAAAGCTCGATCGCGTGCTCGCCGGTGAACTCGACGACATCATCGACGCGCTCGTCATGGACGAACAGGCTCGCTTGATGGAGGATGCGGAATGATGCGCATCGCCGCCGCATTGAAAACAGCAGAGCGCACACTGGCTGAAGCCGGCCGCGACGCCTCGATGGCGGAATGGTGGCTGATGCACGTCCTTGACGTCGACCGGACGGGGTTGTTGATTCGGCTGTCGGATGAACTTTCAGCTGTCGAGGCGAAAGCTTTTACGGACGGTATGGCACGCCTTCTCGCCGGTGAACCCGTCCAGCATCTGATTGGGCAGGCACCGTTTTTCGGACGGATGTTTGAAGTGAATCGTGACGTCTTGATTCCGCGCCCAGAGACAGAAGAGCTGATTGAGTGGGTCGTGTCCCATGTCGGCGCCGTCGCAGATGACGAGACGGTCGATGTCGGGACGGGCTCGGGTGCGATTGCCATCACGCTTAGCCTCGAGCTCGGAAAACGCGTCCAAACGGTCGATATTTCCCGGGAAGCCATCAATGTGGCGAAGCGAAACGCCGAAGCGCTCGGAGCTGACGTCGTCTTCCATGAAGGGGACTGTCTCACTCCGATCGCCGATGCGTCGATTCGGGTGCTCGTCTCGAATCCGCCCTATATCGAGGCGGACGAACTGCTCGACGAGACCGTCGCGGGCTTCGAGCCACACCTCGCTTTGTTCGGCGGGGTGGACGGGCTCGACTTTTATCGAACGATTATCGCGGACTCGAAACGGGTCATGCGTGCCGATTGGCAGTTAATCGCGTTTGAAATCGGGTATAACCAAGGACAAGTTGTGAAAACGTACCTGTCCGAACGTTATCCTGAAGCAGAAACGGGTATTTTAAAAGATATAAACGGTAAAGACCGAATCGTCTACGCCGTGAGGGAAGGGATTGCGCATGGAAACGAAATGGATCAAGCCGACTGAAGTGAAGATTGGGGTAGAGCTCTTGAAGGCGGGTGAGGTGATCGCCATGCCGACGGAGACGGTGTACGGTCTCGCCGGAGATGCGACGAACGATGTCGCGATTCGCAAGATTTTTGAGGCGAAAGGCAGACCGGCAGACAACCCGCTCATCGTTCACGTCGCGTCAGTCGAACAGGCCGGACATTTCGCGCAAACCATCCCGCCGGTCGCGAAGCGCTTGATGGAAGCGTTTTGGCCCGGTGCCTTAACGATTATCTTACCGTCAAACGGTCGGGCGTCTTCGCTCGTGACAGCGGGACTCGATTCAATCGGGCTTCGGATGCCGGACCATGACGCCGCGCTCGATTTGATTCGCTCGTCCGGCCTCGGCTTGGCGGCACCGAGCGCGAACCGGTCTGGCCGGCCGTCCCCGACGTCTGCGAAACACGTGGCCGATGATTTATCCGGTCGTATCGCGGGTATTATGGATGGGGGACCGACAGGCATCGGTGTCGAGTCGACTGTAATCGACTGCACGACAGAACCGGCGACGATTTTACGTCCCGGCGGCGTGACGAAAGAAGCGATTGAGGCCGTAATCGGTCCGGTCAACCTCGATGCCAACTTGAACGACGAGACCGCGGCACCGCGCTCACCGGGGATGAAGTACACCCATTACGCCCCGAGCGCACCACTTTATCTCGTCGACGGGGGACGCGACGACCTCGTCCAAATCGTCACGGCACGTAAGGAAGCCGGCAAACGCGTCGGCGCGCTCGTGTTCGATGAAGAGCCGACCCCAGCCGACGTCACACTCTCGCTTGGTCGTTCGATGGAGACGGCGGCACAACGGCTGTATGAGGCGTTACGAAAATTTGATGAGACCGATGTGGAAGAGATTTACGTGAACCGGATTGAGCCGACGGGAGTCGCGCTTGCCGTCTACAACCGCCTCTATAAAGCGGCGGGCGGGAAAGTCGTTCGGTCACACGAAGAGGCCTAAGGACATAGAGGAGGATCACGCGATGTCGATGAAACGCGTATTATTCATATGTAGCGGAAATACATGCCGCAGCCCGATGGCGATGGCATTGCTTCGCTCGAAAGTGACAGGTGACGAATTTGATATCCGCTCGGCCGGACTTCGGACGATGCAAGGGTTCGATGCCTCGGAGAACGCCCTGCAAGTGTTGCGGGAACGTGGGATTGAACTCGACCATGTGACACAGACGTTTGACGATGTGCTCGGCCGTTGGGCCGATGTCATCTTGACGATGACACGCGCGCACCGTGAACAAATTCGAGACATGCACCCGGAGCTCGCCGACCGCACGTACACGCTCTACGAATTCGTGACCGGACTCGAACGAGACATCAACGACCCATTCGGAGGGTCGATGAACGTCTATCGCCAAGTCCGAAACGAACTCGAACCACTCGTCAATCGACTTGTGCTAAAATTGACGAATGATGGGTCGAAGGTGACGAAACCACCGAGACGCTTACCAAAAAAAACGGGGGAATGAACGAATGAAAATCGCAATCGGCGCCGATCACGGCGGATTCAACTTAAAAAAGGACATCGTCGGATTACTCGAGGAATTGGGACATGAGTATAAAGACTTCGGGACGCACTCGGCCGAGTCGATCGACTATCCAGACGTCGCCATCCCGGTCGCAGAAGCGGTCGCGGCAGGTGAGTTCGACCGTGGGATCTTGATTTGTGGCACAGGGATTGGAATTGGCATTGCGGCCAATAAAGTGAAAGGGATTCGTGCCGCGCTCGTCCATGACTCGTTCAGCGCGAAGGCGACACGTCAACATAACGACTCGAACATCATGACGCTCGGTGAGCGGGTCGTCGGACCAGGCCTTGCTTTGGATTTGGTTGAGACGTGGCTCGACACGAGTTTCGAGGGCGGTCGCCACTCGAACCGTGTCGACAAGATGAGTGCGTACGAATCGAAGTGACGACGATGAAGACGGAGCTTTTGCACTTATTGACGGAGTTGCATGAACGGTTTCCGTTAGATGAGGAAAAGATTCTCGTCATCGGTTGTTCGACGAGTGAAGTGCTCGGTAAGACGATCGGGAAGGCCGGGTCGATGGATGTCGCCTCGGAATTCATCGAGGCGTTCCAAACGTTTCGGGACAAAACCGGCGTCCACCTCGCCTTCCAAGGGTGTGAGCACATTAACCGTGCCCTCACCGTCGAACGTCGGACGTTAAAACAGTTCGGGTTGACGGAAGTGACCGTCGTCCCGATTCGGGCGGCCGGGGGCGCGATGGCCGAGAAGGCGTATGAACGTTTGGACGCGCCGTGCGTCGTCGAAGCGATTCAAGCGGACGCCGGCATCGACATCGGCTCGACGTTGATCGGTATGCATTTGAAGCCGGTCGCGATTCCCGTCCGTTTGTCGGCAAAACAGCTCGGTGAGGCGTACGTCACGTTCGCCATCACCCGGCCGAAACTGATTGGTGGCCCGCGGGCGCACTATCCAGCCAAATAAACGAAGCCGGTCCTTCATGGACCGGCTTCGTTTGCGTTATACGTCCTCGCTGAATAAGTACGACACGACCATCGGGAACCGCTCGCGCCAGGCGATTTCGTTGTGCACGCCTTCTTCGATGACCTCGAAGCGGATATGCTCCACCTTATCGCGGAGCAGGGCGTAGACACGTTCGCTCGACTCGAGATACATCTCGTTCGTCGGCCCGTCCGCCGTCGGCTGTTCGACTTCTTTACGGCCGACGTCCATGTAAAGCCGTTCAACGCCTTTCAAATCGCTCGCTTCAATCAACTGCTCGAGTTCCGTCTGATTGAACCAGAACGCCGAGGACAACGAAGCGACACGCTTGAAGACGTCAGGATAGACGCAAGCGGCATAAATCGAGATTAATCCCCCCATCGAGCTGCCCATCATCGCCGTTTCGTCCGGCTTCGTCCGATAGTTCGCATCGATCATCGGCTTCAACTCTTGGGCGATATATTCGATATACGCTGAGCCTTGACCGCCGAGCGTCACGTCTTGACCGAGCAAGCTCTCGCCGATGTACGGGTTCTCCCACGGTCCGTATTCGTCGAGCCGCATCTCGCCAGGGGCAGAGTCGATTCCGACGATAATCAAGTCACGCTTTGAGGCATCTAAGTATGCACCGGCACGCCAGCTCATCTTATAACTCGCATCCTCGTCACTGAACACGTTCTGTCCGTCGTGCATATAAAGCACCGGATACCGCGTGTCTGTCGTCTCGTAGTCGGCCGGCGTGTAAATCCGAACGGTCCGTTCGCGATCGAACGGAGTAATCGTGATTTGTTTTGTCTCAATCATAAATACCCTCCTCTAGTCGTCTTCTCTCATATGATACCCGACTTGCCACTAGATTAGACGATACCCAAAAAAAGAAGCTTATGTTACGATGGGGGTGTTGATTTTTAGACATTCAGAGGGGGTTTCAACATGGTAAACACGACGAAGTTGAAAGTGCAGGATGCGGAATTGTTTGAAGCGATGCAACACGAGCTCGGTCGTCAACGGGAGAACATCGAACTCATTGCCTCGGAGAACTTTGTCTCAGAGGCAGTCATGGAAGCGCAAGGTGGCGTATTGACGAACAAGTACGCGGAAGGATATCCGGGCCGCCGTTACTACGGTGGTTGTGAGTTCGTCGACGTGGCCGAAAACATGGCCCGCGACCGCGCGAAACAGCTGTTCGGTGCCGAACATGCGAACGTCCAGCCGCACTCGGGCGCGCAGGCGAACATGGCCGTCTACTTCACGATCCTTGAAGCAGGCGACACGGTGCTCGGGATGAACTTGTCGCACGGCGGTCATTTGACGCACGGAAGTCCGGTCAACTTCTCAGGCGTTCAATACAACTTCGTCGAGTACGGTGTGGACAAAGAGACAGAACACATCGACTATGACGTCGTCGCAGCCCTCGCGAAAGAACATCAACCGAAACTCATCGTCGCTGGTGCCTCGGCATACCCGCGGACGATTGATTTCGCCAAGTTCCGTGAGATCGCCGACAGCGTCGGTGCGTATCTCATGGTCGACATGGCCCACATCGCTGGACTCGTCGCGGCTGGCCTTCATCCGAACCCGGTCGAGCACGCGCACTTCGTCACGACGACGACGCACAAGACACTCCGTGGTCCGCGCGGGGGGATGATCCTCTGTAAAGAAGAGTTCGCCAAGGCGATCGACAAGTCGATTTTCCCAGGCATTCAAGGCGGTCCGCTCATGCACGTCATCGCAGCGAAAGCGGTAGCGTTCGGTGAAGCGCTCCAACCTGAATTCAAAGACTATCAAGCACAAGTCATCAAAAATGCACAAGCGCTCGCGAAAGGGCTAGAAGAAGAGGGGCTCCGCATCGTATCGGGCGGCACGGACAACCACCTTCTCCTCGTCGACCTCCGCGGCATCGACATCACCGGGAAAGCGGCCGAGCATGCGCTCGACGCGGCCGGCATCACGGTGAACAAAAACACGATCCCATTCGATCCGGCATCACCGTTCGTCACGAGCGGGATTCGTCTCGGCACAGCGGCGATGACGACGCGTGGCTTCAAAGAAGACGATATGCGTGAAGTCGCCCGGTTGATTGGGCAAGTATTGACGAATCATGAAGATGAAGCGGTGCTCGCGACAGCACATGAAGAAGTACGTCGTTTGACGGCGAAGTTCCCGCTCTACCCGGAACGAGGCTGACGCATGGACGCACGGACACTCGCAGACCGAGAACTCGCGACACTGCCGCTCCTCGACATGACGGAATGGCTCGCCAGGAAAGGCGAGCACGACCCGACGTTTCGGCTTGTGGCGAATGAATTCGGTGTCATCACGACGCTGCTCGACCACGGTTATTTCAGTGAGGCGAGCGAACGGATTGTACCGCTTCTCGGGATGAAAGTGCCGGCTGCGTTCCATCGACTCGGACTCGCGCTCGAAGTGAAAGCGAACGGAAAGAAGGCGGCCAAGCGCCGCTTTCGTTCGTTCACGCCGGCCGTCATGAACCATGCCGACTTGTCGGACTGGCGGCATGCTTTTAAATGGGAGAAAAGATGGCTCGGGTTGCCGGCTGCGATTGTGCTCGCTCTTGTCGCCTTGGCGCTCTGGCCCGACGAACCGGCACCCGTCCCGACCGTGAACGAGCCGACGGTTGATACGATCACGGAAGACGAGGCGCTCGCGGAGCGGCTCGAAGAACTTGAACAGGAAGTGGCCCGTCTCGAACAAGAGAACGAGGCGCTGCAGGCGGAAGAGGCAACACCGGAACCTGTTACGGAACCACCGGCCGTCATCCCGCTCACAGAGGTCGAGTCGCTCGTCTCGGATAAGCGCTACGAGGAAGCGGACGCGCTGCTCGTCGGGGAGCCGAAAGCCGGACAAGAGCAGGCGGTCGGATTTTATCGCCTACTCGTCGACAATAAGCTGAATCAAGCGGAGATTGCCGACTATGCCGCCTATGTCGAAACGTATCCCGATTCCGGGTACAAGGCGGACGTCTTATGGATGAAAGGGATCGCCGAGCGTAAGGCCGGGGATGCGGCTTACCGGGAGACGCTCGCCGAAGTCGCGGCGATGGAAGGGACGTATTGGGCACCGATCGCCGAGTCGGTCCTTGCCGGAGACTGAGGTTGTAGCTTAGGCTACAGCCTCTTTTCTCATCAAATTCTAATCGGATTCACCAAGCGTTCTCAAGTGACTCTCGTATCATGAAGAAAAAGATGAAGGAGCGATAGGATGAGACGTAGCAGAACAAGTTGGTTTGGCCGGATGGTGCGAGGCGTGGTCGTGAGTGTGTTGGCACTCTCGCTCATGGCGGTCGGTGTATTTGGATTTTTATTTTTTACGGTGACGGGCAACGACTGGCTCGGTCAATGGATGTCTTACGGAAGTGAGCTTTCGCTTCAAGCCGATGGATTCGAGTCTCGTGTGGAACGATGGACCGACTCACTTGAGGCGCGGGTAGGTCAACTGATTCCGGAGACGATCCGGCCGTTTTTCGACTGAACAATCCGGGAACAGAATAACGATGCGTCGGGCGGACTGCTCGGCGTTTTTTGCAGAGAGGATGAAGACGATGGCAACGATTCTTGTCGTCGAAGACGACGTTAAAATTGCACGGCTGTTACAACTCGAACTGATGCACGCAGGGTATGCGGTCGAAGTCGAGCACGATGGACGGACCGGGCTCGAGCGGGCGCTTCAAGGTGGGATTGACTTGATGCTCCTTGACGTCATGTTGCCCCACATGAGTGGCCTCGAAGTCGTGCGTCGCATCAAAGCCGAGCAACCGACGCTACCGGTGCTCATGGTGACGGCGCGAGGCGACCGGTATGACAAGGTGAGCGGGCTCGACCTCGGGGCAGACGACTATATCACGAAGCCGTTCGAGATGGAGGAGTTACTCGCCCGGATTCGTGCCTTCTTACGGATGCGCCAACACATTCAAACCGATACGAGCGAACGAACTTTTTCTTATGAAGGCCTCACCGTCGACGTCAACCGTCATGAAGTGACGTGTAACGGGGCGCATGTGGAATTGACGCGGCGTGAGTTCGACTTGCTCGCCTATTTGATTGAACATCCGGAGCGGGTGTTGACGCGCGACCAATTGCTCGAACACGTCTGGGGCTTCGATTATTACGGGGACACGAACGTCGTTGACGTGTACGTGCGCTATGTCCGGAAGAAGCTCGGGGGCAGTTGGATTCAGACCGTTCGCGGTGTCGGATACATGTTGAAGCGTGGTGAATAAGATGAAGCTGCGCACGAAAATCGCCCTCGCGATGACGGGATTCATGTTATTTCTGCTCATCACGTCGTTCGGGGTCGCGTGGCTCGTCTCCCGTCACCAAATCATCGATTCCCGCTATGACGTGTTGCGACAAGCGCTCAGCCTGTTAGAAGAAGATACGCGCAACCGTGACGCCGTCGTCTCGCTCCATGAAGACAGTGTCGTCCTCGAGCGGCAAGCGAACGGGGAATGGGCCATCGTCGGTGGTTCGACCGCGGACGGGCTGAGCTTCCCGGTCAATTACGGGGAGCCGGCACTGATTGGTGACTGGTTCGTCATCGCGACATCGAATGGGCTCGCTTACGGGTTCGAGGATGCGGCGGTCAGTGAGACGCTTCGCACGCTCGCGACGATTTTTGTCATCATCTTCTTGATCGCCGTCGCTGTGACGTTCATCGGCAGTTTATGGATCGTCCGCCAAGGGCTCGCGCCGCTTCGAAAGCTAGAGGCGACGATGCAACGCATCACCACGTCCGGGACGCTCGAAACGATTGAGGTCGGCTCTGACGAGGACGAAGTGGCGACGCTCGCGGACGGCTTCAATCAGATGATCGGTCGGGTCGAAGGGTCGATGGACCAACAACGACGCTTCGTCGCCGATGTTTCACATGAACTGAAGACGCCGCTCACGGTCATCGAAGGCTATGCCAAACTGCTCCGGCGTTGGGGGCAGAGCGACCCGGCCGTCCGTGACGAGGCGATCGACCATATTTTGACGGAGTCGCGCCAAATGCGTGAAGACTTGATTGAACCGATGCTCGAGTTGAGCCGTTTCCCTACAATCGAAGAAGTCGAGTCCGAGGCGATCGAGTTGACGCAGCTAGCAAGTCAGCTCGAGGAACGGTTCGAACGCTCGCACGGCAAAGGGGTGCCAATCGAGGCGACGGGGCAGTGGGAAGGTCATCGCGATTCGCTTCAGCGCTTGCTCGTCATTTTCATCGACAACAGTTTGAAGTATGCCGAGGACACGCGCGTCACGATGACGCCGACACGGATCGAGGTCCGTGACCACGGGCCGACGCTCGATGAAGAGGAACGGGGGCGTCTGTTCGACCGGTTTTATCGGCTCGATGAGGCGCGAGACCGGAGTGGTAGCGGGCTTGGGCTCGCCATCGCGAAAGAGGTGGCGGATTTGAACGGCTGGACCGTCGGGAGTTACGCCAACGCACCGAGCGGGAGCGTCTTTTACGTCACGAAATGAAAGAAGTTTCGCAACTTCTCATCGTTCTCTAATGGAATCCTCGTGGTGCTCTAAGGTCGACCTTCTATGATAAAGGTGTAGATTAGGAACACCACACGAAATGAGGAGGAATTGAACATGAAATTAATTGGATGGATTTTAGGCGTCGGCTTGGCGGTACTCGCCGTTGCCGGGATTGGGTTGTATGTCGCCAACGATAAGACGGACACGGTCATCGTCCCACGGGCGATTGACAGTGCGAGCAGCGAATCGAACGGGTCTGACGATGCAAGAGATGACGCACGAGACGACGGACAAGTCCAGACGAATGATGATGCGGCTGAGCCGGCACAGTCAGGCGATATCCCAATCCGTTCTGTCGATGACGACGATGACTATGAATTGTACGGCACGCTCGTCGCCTTGACGGACCGTGACGTCACAATCAGCTTTAGCGGCAAAGAGTCGACGTATCCGCTCGCGGCCCGTCATGAAATCGATGATGACACACCGAAAGCGGGCGATCGCGTCAAACTCGAGTTCAACCGCAACAACGAAGTGAAGGAAGTCGACCGTGAGAACGACGACTTCGACATTTACGGTACGTTCGTCAAGATGTCCGACCGTGATGTGACGATTGAACGAGAAGGACAACAGTTGACGTTCCCATTGGCAGCGCGCTATGAACTCGATGACGGGATGCCGAAAGCCGGCGACCGCGTCAAGCTTGAATTGAATCTGCAAGAGCAAGTGAAAGAGATTGAGCTGGACGATGACGATGATGATCGTGATGATGACGACGACGATCGTGACGACGACTAATACACGCATATAAGGGAAGGTGCCACGCGCGGTGGCACCTTTTTTCAAATCGTAACACTTCTGAAAATATAATCGAAACAACATATATGATATGATGAATAAGGAAATTTTAGGGGGACGTATCCAAAGACGACCGAACGAGGAAGGGGTGTCGAATAATGCGGAAATTTTGGATTATTCTCTTTTTATGTTTGGTTTTGAGCGGTTGTGGTGCGAACTCGATGAGTGCGATCGAGATGCGTCCGCTCGCCGCGACGGCGCTCAAGCAGACGAGTGGGATGGAATTACCATTGGAAATAAAGAAACATATTCTTACATATTGCGAGAAGCAACCGACGGATATCTTGCCGGCGCAGCGGGCGAAAGTGTCGGAGGCGACCTACGTTCACCCAGTCTATGAAGAGCTAGGGAGCAAGACCGTCAGCTACTGGGCGAGCGGCGAGACGCGTTACGTCTCGTGTGCAAACAGTTATGAGCAGTTCGAACGGACGTTTGCAGTCGAACCGATCGAGGCGCTCGAACCGCTAGCAGCTGACGTAAAAGAGACAGAAGCCAAGCGGATGATGACGTTTGAGCCGGCGTTTGACACGTCATTCATCAACGAGCGATTTCATATCGATGCGGAACACGAGCGCGTGCTGGCGGGGTCGATGTTTCGTTATGAAACCCCAGACAGCGGGTCGCTTTACGTCACGTACGACGTGAAACGGAACGGTCGGACGCTCGACCGGACGATCGAGTCGGGGTTGTTCGTCTTTAAAGCCGAGCGGACGAGCGGGTATACGTTCTTGACCCAGCTGACCGACGGGCGCGTCACACTTCAAATCGGGACGGAGGACGCGTTCGAGCGGAAAGTGTTACCGGACATCTTTGTCGGGGAACATGTGTATCTCGATACGACTGAAGCGACGGTCGTGCTCGACGGGTCGCGTCGCCAACTGTTGAAGCGCGTCATCGTCTCGGACGAACCGATCGGCCAAGTCGGGGACGAGTCGTCCCTTACCTTGTCCGAACGTTACGGGACGGTCATCGAGGTGTGGGGCAGCGTCCGATTGCCGCTCACGACGACGTTGATGAGTTTGTCGCCGGCAAGCGAGAAGGTGCGGTTGGCCACGTATGAACAAGACGGGACGATGGTCCATCTCGATGGGCCGAATACCCGTGCGCTATTCGAGTTGCTGACAGAAGTCGTCCCGTCGCGCGTACCGACGACCGCTACTTATCGCGGGACGATTTCGCTTCACGAGCGATTGTCCGAACAAAACCTCGACGTCTATGTCGCCGGCGGGGACGTGTTCGTGGTCGACCTTCATACCGGGGACGAATACGGTCTAGATGCTGTACAGCTGAAAGAGTTGCTGGCGTCATCGAATCAAACTCATAAAATAAAAATGTAAGTATACCCGCTTTATGACGAAATTATGTCAGAAAAGCGGTTTTTTGTTGTCAAATTGATACTATGTTTCGTTGGAAAACTATCCTATAATTTTTTTTGCGAAGGTTTAATAAGTCCTACATATAACCGATATACTCATAAAACACACAGCACTATACCTTTCGTCACTATATGGATAAAGGAGGAGTTAGAGAAACCCTCAATTTACCCCATCGTCCGTCACCACGTTTTGTTCGTCATCAGGAGAGGAATAGGTAGTGAAATTGAAAAAGTTAATGTTGTCTCTAACAGTTGTGTTGTTAATACTTAGTGTAAACATGTCAAAATCGGGGGCGCAAACGATGAACCCACTCGACGGTGTGAAAAACTATCAAGTGTTTTATGGTCATCCGACAGATGCGATTCTGAAGGATATGCAAAACTACGATCTCGTCATCATCGAGCCGTTGCACTACACGAAAGCGCAAATCGATTTAATTCAATCACGCGGCACGAAAGTGCTCGGATATATTAGTGTCATGGAAGTCGCGACATGGAACACGGGTCTCATGTCGAAGCTCCAAGCAGGGGACTTCTTCACACGTAACGGTCAGCGCGTCCATTATCCGGAATGGGATTCGTATTTGACAAATATCGCTTCGACGCATTTCCAAGGCTTGTTGCTCACGGAAATTCAAAACCAAGTCATCGCCAAAGGAATCGACGGCGTGTTCATGGACACGGTCGGCGATATCGACAATGAGCATTTGAACAATCCGACCGTGCTCAAACAGCAACGTGATGGGCTCGTCAACTTCTTGAAGCAAGCGCGGGCGAAATACGGCGACATCGCCATGGTCCAAAACTGGGGCTTCGACACGCTCGAGACGTCGACGGCACCTTATGTCGATGGCATCATGTGGGAGAGTTTCAACGCCGACACGATCAAGAGCGACGCATGGTCACAAAACATGATTAAGAAATTACAAGCGGTCGATACGAAACACTCGGTGAAGACGCTCACGATTTCGACGCGGCAAAGTGCCGAGAGCCATAAGCTCGCGAAAGACGCAGGGTTCATCCATTTCCATGAGGCGGATGAGTATGTGAACTGGAACGCGGGGCTCGTCACACGCACGGCGACGATTGCTCCGGCGCCGTCGACACCGACGTCGACACCGACGTCGACAGCGACTTCGACTGAATCGACAGTAAAACCAGCCGAGACGGCACCGAAGACGGAGACAGCGAAACCGGCTGAAACAGTCGCGAAGACGGAGACAGCGAAACCGGCTGAAACGGTCACGACGACGGAGACAGCGAAACCGGCTGAAACAGTCGCGAAGACGGAGACAGCGAAACCGGCTGAAACGGTCACGACGACGGAGACGGTGAAACCGGCTGAAACGGTCACGACGACGGAGACGGTGAAACCGGCTGAAACAGTTACGAAGACCGAGGCGGTCGCAAAACCGACGACGACCCCGGTGAAAGCGACAACTCCGGCCCAGACGACATCTTCATCTGCGCCAAAAGTCGCGGACGAGAAGAAAGTCACATCGAAAAAAGATGAAAAAAAGAAAAAGCACGTCAAGAAAAAAGCTGTGAAAGCGAAAAAACATGCCCACGTTACGAAACAAGATGCCCCGAAAGGCAAGATGTGCGGCAAAGCGAAACAACAGACGGCCGCTTTCTTTAAATTCTTCAAATTGTAAAATAGAGGGAGACCCCGAGGTAGAGATGCTGTCCTCGGGGTTTCGTCTGACCTCTTGGAAAACAGAAGTTGCCCCTACCTTTTTGCAGGGGGTTAGGGTACAATGCTCAAGAGAGATTGAGAGAGGAGTGAAGCATGATGGGAAAAGTACACGTTTATGACCACCCATTGATTCAGCACAAGATGACGATTATGCGCAAAGCAGAGACGGGGACGAAGCAGTTCCGCGAGCTCGTCGACGAAGTTTCGTCGCTCATGGCATATGAAATTACACGCGACCTTCCATTGACAGACGTAGAGATTGAGACACCGGTCTCGGTATCGACGCAGAAGATGATTGCCGGCAAGAAATTGGGTATCGTCCCAATTTTACGGGCAGGCCTCGGAATGGTGGATGGCTTCCTCAAAATGATGCCGAACGTCAAAGTCGGTCACATCGGTCTATACCGTGACCCGGAGACGCTCGAGCCACACGAATACTATCTCAAATTGCCGACGGACATCACGGAGCGTGACTTCATCGTCGTCGATCCGATGCTTGCGACAGGCGGCTCGGCTGCTGACGCGATTGCGGCACTTAAAAAGCATGGCGCGAAGTCAATCAAGCTCGCTTGCCTCTGTGCAGCACCAGAAGGCGTCGAACGTGTTCAAAACGAACACCCGGACGTTGAGATTTACCTCGCCGCCCTCGACGAGAAATTGAACGACCACGGCTACATCGTCCCAGGCATGGGCGATGCCGGTGACCGTTTGTTCGGAACGAAGTAAGCAAAAAGACGAACCCAATTGAACTGCTCCCCGTCAAGTAGACAGGGTAAATAATGAAAACCAGCCTAAGCGGCTTGAGACCTGTATTCGACAGGGCTCAAGCCGT
>NZ_JACSMC010000081.1:0-576 GCF_018618435.1 Exiguobacterium sp. s150
ATTGCGTGGAGTTTTTATTTCACGCAACGTAGAGCGAAAACAGTATTTATACGATCTTTTAAATCTAAATTTGACCAAACCAATAAATTGCTAATAAAAAGATATACAAAAGAGTGCCACCCACTAAAACAGCTTTATTATTCTTTCTATTCCATAAAAAAATCGAAAACATTAAAAATAAAGTAATAGACGAAAAAGAGAGCGCGATTACTTCGGCAATCCCACTTTTAAATAAAATCATGGAAATAAATGACACCATTCCAAGAAAGAAAAGAATAGGACCTTCATATTTCGTTAATCTCGATTCTGTTTTTCCCTTCACAATATTCATAAATAGCCATCCTTTCATAATCTCTAAAAAAATATTTTATTTTACCATTTCTCGTTTTAAAGATTTCTCGAGTCGGACACCTTCCGGTATAGTTCGATCACCTGGGGGTTTTCTTTCTCCCACGCCGTGTTCTTCAGCATCGGGATTTTGAATATCCCTTCCATCTCCGTCATCAGTTCACCCAAACGCAACTCACGCTGGCGGACCGACGGATCTCGCATGATTTCCTCGTATCTCGATTCGAA
>NZ_JACSMC010000082.1:0-573 GCF_018618435.1 Exiguobacterium sp. s150
GTGACACCTGAATTGAAAGAGGCGCTTCATGAATATGAAATTGAAATTGTCGAAGGGGTGATTCAGTTCCCACCCCGTGAAGACTTTAGGGAGAATGAATTCCGGCATAAGATTGAAGGTCTGTTCGAGGCGATTGATGTGTATATCCCCGACATTGAACTTTTAGCATGTACCAAGATCTTCTCCTCTCGCCAAAAGGATCTAGAGGATCTCGAAAAAACGAATCTATTGGCACTTTGCGATAAAGATAAACTTCTCGACCTTGTAGAGGAATACAAAGCAAACATGACGTGGGACGATCCATTTTGTAACGTGCATGACTTGAGTCGAATTTTTCAGGAAAAGGGTATATAATAAATTAAAAGAAGAGTAGAGGAGGGTGACCGATGTCAGACAGTAATCATGTACTTCTGCAAAGCGAGCTAGCGGATGAACTGAATCGTATGCAGGCAGGCGGGACAAGCTATCGCTTAGAGACGGCTCAATTGGCCCTGGCATTAAGTCGTCATGTATCGGTCCCTGAATCGCTACGTGACCGAGAAATGGCTCGCCAGTATGTTCGATCTTCACTGC
>NZ_JACSMC010000083.1:0-567 GCF_018618435.1 Exiguobacterium sp. s150
CTCAAAACTGAACGATGGGCAATGCCACAGGGGCATTTTCCTTAGAAAGGAGGTGATCCAGCCGCACCTTCCGATACGGCTACCTTGTTACGACTTCACCCCAATCATCTGTCCCACCTTCGGCGGCTGGCTCCCTAAGGTTACCTCACCGACTTCGGGTGTTACAAACTCTCGTGGTGTGACGGGCGGTGTGTACAAGACCCGGGAACGTATTCACCGCAGTATGCTGACCTGCGATTACTAGCGATTCCGACTTCATGCAGGCGAGTTGCAGCCTGCAATCCGAACTGAGAACGGCTTTCTGGGATTGGCTCCACCTCGCGGCTTCGCTGCCCTTTGTACCGTCCATTGTAGCACGTGTGTAGCCCAACTCATAAGGGGCATGATGATTTGACGTCATCCCCACCTTCCTCCGGTTTGTCACCGGCAGTCTCCTTAGAGTGCCCAACTGAATGGTGGCAACTAAGGACAAGGGTTGCGCTCGTTGCGGGACTTAACCCAACATCTCACGACACGAGCTGACGACAACCATGCACCACCTGTCACCCCTGCCCCCGAAGGGGAAGG
>NZ_JACSMC010000084.1:0-532 GCF_018618435.1 Exiguobacterium sp. s150
GCAAAAACACCTCCGATGCTAGCACTTTTTTTAAGTGTACCACTGCGAAGGTGTTTTTATATTGTCTCAAAAATTTAGGTTAGCCCAATAACTCATGGATAAACAGAAGTTCTTTTCATCATTCTTAACCACTATCGTGATTATTCTGGCCACGTTCTTCGTTCTCACTTCAGATATAAACATCATCTTAGGCGCTGCGATCGTCGGGGGTAGCGTAATGACAAGTGAGTTTCTATCCGAAAGGGTTTTTTCTAAGTTCAACGGGCAGAACATTTCTCCACCGACGGTCATTATGTCTTATTTCCTTTTATTCATTATCGCTTTCTACTTCATCGAACTCTACTCTTAAGAAACTAAAAAATCGACCAATTTCACTAAGAAAGTTTGTGAAATTGGTCGATTTTTGTCTGTTTTTTATACTTTGGCTTGAGAGCGTCGCCTACATTGCGTGGAGTTTTTATTTCACGCAACGTAGAGCGAAAACAGTATTTATACGATCTTTTAAATCTAAATTTGACCAAACCAATAAATT
>NZ_JACSMC010000085.1:0-466 GCF_018618435.1 Exiguobacterium sp. s150
TGCTAGCACGGGCGATTCATCTCCCACCTACGCTGGGCTTCGCCCCGGACGCTTAGAGGAGGGAGAATTCTCGCCTGATTTAGTTAAATTGAGAGATGTGAAATACATCATGGCCCACGAAGACTCCTAACATACCGGATCAGAGTGGGTCATTTTCATTAGGAGGGACATACATGACTTACTCCAATCAATACAAGGACGTGGAGAGTATCATCGATACCTTGCTCGTGCTTGATACGTTTTGCGCCTCAAGAGACATCGAAGTCGAGTTTGTCGTGGTTGGCGCTTCGGGGATTCTTCTGTTCATTGAAATGATGAATAAAGATGCCGAGTATCGTCCGACGCGAGATATTGATATTCGCGTGACAGAGGGCGTTGTGACACCTGAATTGAAAGAGGCGCTTCATGAATATGAAATTGAAATTGTCGAAGGGGTGATTCAGTTCCCACCCCGTGAAGACTTTAG
>NZ_JACSMC010000086.1:0-461 GCF_018618435.1 Exiguobacterium sp. s150
GCGTTCCACTTCAAGAAGCGCAAGAAGGGTGCTAGGCAGATCAAGATGGTGCTGTCTGGTCATTTCGGTGTGACGATGAACCTGAAGTGCATCCGACGTATCATGCGGAAATACAACATCGTGTGTCCAATCCGTAAGGCGAAACCATACAAACGGCTCATTAAGGCGACCGCCGAGCACCGGGTGGTGCCGAACCACCTCAAACGCGAGTTCAAACAGGGCACGCCCTATAAGGTGCTTCTCACCGATATCACCTACATATTTTACGGGAACGGTAAGCGGGCCTATCTTTCGACCATCGTGGATGGTTCGACCAATGAGGTATTGGCGCATCAACTCTCTGAGAACATCAATCTCGACATTGTATTGGACACGTTGAAGCGTTTACGGAAGAACCGGAGGATTCGCTTGGACAAGGACGCATTCATCCATTCAGATCAAGGAGGGCACTACACGAGCCC
>NZ_JACSMC010000087.1:0-455 GCF_018618435.1 Exiguobacterium sp. s150
GTATGCCCGGTGCGCTCTTTGGTTTCAAGTCTTTTTCTTTCCAAGTTCTAAAAAGAAAAGAACAAAGAGCAAACAGATCAGCGAGGAAGCAAGAGAAGATGCAAATTCATATGTGGCACGAGGAATACGAGCCTAGCGTAGTCTGGCGAAGTGTTCCGCATGTGCCCCGACAAACGAGCGAAGGCGTAAACGCCGTAGCGAAGTGCGTTCAGTAGAGAGAAGAAAGACCTTGAGAGGATCGCCCGAGACATCCGACAGGATGCCAGGGCGATTCAGAAGGAAAACAAGAAGGGATTAGCCCCAATTGCGAAGAATTAAGAGGGTAAGAGGGAAGGTTGGCAACAACCAAAGAAGAAAGGATGGTCCCCGATGAAGAACATGGACCTCACGATCTACGAGGTGACGGAATTGAACGAGCGCATGAAGTTCCTGGACCTGGCGAAGCAACATGCGCC
>NZ_JACSMC010000088.1:0-452 GCF_018618435.1 Exiguobacterium sp. s150
TCGGGGATGACCTGGTCGGCCATCAGTTCGTCGTACAGTTGGTTCGACTTCTCGACGAGCGCGGCGCTGTATCGCTCGACCGCCCTCCGCCAGACGAACGTATAACGGTTGGCGTTCGCCTCGATCTTCGTGCCGTCGATGAAGATTGCCTCCTCGTCGATCTCGCCGGTCTCGACGAGATGGCATCTGAAGGCGACGAACGCGGCCTTCAGGATCGGGGCGACGGCCGGGTGGACGCGGAAACGGTTGATCGTCCGATAACTCGGCTCGTGGCCCTGGGCGAGCCACATCATCCGAAGGCTGTCCTTGAGTAGGCCTTCGATCTTTCGGCCCGAGAAAGCGGACTGCGTGTAGGCGCAAAGGACGATCTTCATCATCATGCGCGGATGATAGGCCGGGCAGCCCGTCGTTCGCCAGAACGGCTCGAAGGCCTCGTCGGGGATCTGTTCGAC
>NZ_JACSMC010000089.1:0-441 GCF_018618435.1 Exiguobacterium sp. s150
GGGAGCTACCGACGACTCCTCAAAAAGTATACAAAAGTCGACCTACTCATCCTCGATGAATGGCTATTGACCGACTTGACGACTGACGAGGCGACGATCCTCCTCGAGATTTCCGAGTCGCGCCATAAGACCGTCTCCACCATCTACTGTTCACAGATCGACCCGAGCGGATGGCATCTTCGATTAGGAAACGAAACCATCGCAGAGGCGATTCTGGACCGGATCATCCATGACTCTTATCAAATCATGATCGACGGTGAAATATCGATGAGGGAACGCCATGGCATATCAGCACGCTGACGTCCGAGCCATCTAAGTAATGGCTCTTTTCTTCGCACTAGGTGGCTCAGTCGTCCGCAATCGATGGCTCACAATGCCGCAATCCCTTGTCCAACGGACTTTGAGTCACATGATGGTCGACATATGTCACTGAGTGGTACC
>NZ_JACSMC010000090.1:0-392 GCF_018618435.1 Exiguobacterium sp. s150
ATTACAGATTTTACGAACGGGAAAGCCCATATCGGGCATAGCCCGCCTTTAGGCATGGGATGAGAGTGAGTTCGGATGTTTTTACATCCGACGTTCGGGTATACTTATCCCATAGACAAGAACAAGTCTCTAAAACGCCTGCGTCCATCGTCCCTTGAAAATCGTATACGGTTCGGTCATGAAAACATATGACCGGTAAAACGATGCCTGTCGTCATGCAAAAGACGCTAAAACATCAGATGGACACACCTGTAACGACCTGTGGTTGATGGTAAAAGTCAATCAGCCTGAGAATCTATATGATCTGTCTCAGGAGGGGTGATGGCACACCCTCATCTGAAGGCTTGAGCAAAACAGAAATGGACTGCGCTCGCACAAGCACTTCAGAATCC
>NZ_JACSMC010000010.1:0-78300 GCF_018618435.1 Exiguobacterium sp. s150
AATGCCGACTTCTCGCCATAAAAAAAACACTCCCCAATCAGATAAACAGATTTGTTATTTTATCTGTCTACCTATTGGGGAGCATATCATATCGGATTCGCCTCTTCCTTCTTTAAATCACCCAGTTCCCAGCACGCATGATCGCTTCGCGTGAACCGTCTTCACGCTCCCCGTCGATATCCATCTCGGCCGACCCAATCATGAAGTCGACGTGTGTCATCGAATCGTTCGCCCCGTTCTCGGCGAGTTCTTCCGCTGACATCGACGGTCCGCCTTCAAGGCACGTCGAGTAGGCACGTCCGAGCGCCAAGTGGCATGAGGCGTTCTCATCGAACAACGTGTTGTAGAAGAGGAGGCCTGAGTTCGAGATTGGCGAATCGTCTGGAACGAGCGCGACTTCACCGATTCGGCGCGCCCCTTCGTCGAGGTTGAGTAACTCATCGAGTGCAGCCTGTCCCTGTTTCGCTTCCGCTCTCACGACTTTCCCACCTTCGAACCAAAGCGTGAACTCGTCAATCAAGTTTCCGCTGTAGCTGAGCGGTTTCGTGCTCGACACGTGTCCTTCGACCGCGTCTTTATCGGCAAGCGTGAACACTTCTTCGGTCGGCATGTTGGCGATGAAGTCGACGCCGTCCGTATTCGGTCCGCCGCCGCCAAGGAAGACGTGCTTCTTCGGAAGGCCGATCGTCAATTCCGTACCCGGCGCCTTATAATGCAGTTTCGCGTATTTCTTTTCCGTCAATAGCTTCGCACGTGTCCGAAGCGCTTGATCGTGTTCGTCCCACGCAGCGACGACGTCTGTTTCGTCCATGCGTGTCGCCGCGAAGATGGCACGCCAAAGTGCTGCGACCGCATCCTCACGGTCTGGGAACACTTTTTTCGCCCACGCGTCAGAAGCGCCGGCAATAATCGACCAGCTGACGTTATCGCTCATGACGTACTTCCGCCACTTCGCGAGTGCGACGCCGGCGGCACGGTTCGAATCCGCGATTCGAGACGAGTCGACACCGTTTAACGCATCGGGATCATCACTGACAATCGACAAGAACGCTGTCTTCTCTTCTGCAAGTTGCTCAAAACGAGCTTTCAACCATTCTGGGAATTCTTTAAATGAGTCTTGTGGCGCGTCAAAATAACGAATCTTCGTCGACTCCTCGTCGCTCCAGTTAACGAAAACTTGTTTGGCTCCAGCAGCGTATGCTGCTTTGACGACTTGACGGACGAGTGGTGCTTGGCTGATATCGGCACGGATTTCAAGCTGTTGGCCCGGTTGGATATTGACACCTTTTTTTACGGCGAGTTCCGCATAACGGGCAAACTCCGCTTCGGTCGGGATTGTATAAGTAGACATATGTACAGTTCCTCCTTTTTTCGTTCTCTCTTATTTTCTTAAATTTTCGGAAAAGTTGCAACCAAATCGCAAAAACGGGCATATTAGTAGATGTAGAAAGAAGGAGGAATTCATATGCCAGATTGGAAAACAACGTATGCACACTTTCTAGACACAGCGAAGACGGCGTACACAGCCAACGAACAGCGCGGAGATTTGCTCGTCCAAGGTGAACTCGCCCTCGCCAAAGTGACCGTCGACGTCGCTTCCTATGACATTTCGAACATCGAGCGTGAAGAAGAACTGACGCTATATTTCCAGATGAAACAGTTGCTCAATATATTGCGGGCAATCTATAACGATCAGTTCGATATGCAACCAGAAAAAGAAGACGCACTCGTCGCGGCCGTTCTCTATTTCGTCTCGCCGTTCGACGCTATCCCGGACGACGCACCGCTCGGTTTGTTCGACGATGCCCAAGTGATTGACTTCGTCCATGAACAACTCGCTAGCGATATCGACCGCTTTCATCACGAGATGTAAATCAGACTCTTGAAATTCAGCGTCGGTCGAAGTACGCTTGCTTGAGAACTTTATCAAAGGGGGCGTATGGCGCCTAGCCAACTTCTATGTATGCAAAATCAAGAAAACGAATCGCCGTCGAAACGGTCCTGTTCATTATCGCCGGGACGATTCTACAATCCATCTTCGTCGGTTTGCTCCTGAAGCCAAACGAAATCGGCTCGGGGGGAATCGTCGGAATCACACTCATTGTCAACGAACTATTCGGCACGCCAATCGGGCTAACTCAACTGTTGTTGAATATCCCGCTCTTCATCGTCGGAATCAAGTTTCTAGGAAAGCGATTTATTTTCATGACGGGAATCGTCGTCGTGTTGTCCTCGATTTTAATCGATGCGCTGCCGGTGCTCATTCCACCGACCCCGCTCGATGACCCACTCGTCGCTTCCGTCTTTAGTGGTATCGTTTCTGGCCTTGGGTTGGCGCTACTCTTATTCGCAGGCGCCTCGACAGGTGGACTCGACATTCTCGGAAAAGTCATCTATACGACGAATCGGAATCTCTCGCTCCCTAAAATCTTTTTGACGCAAGACATCATCGTGTACGTGCTCGTCTTCATTACGTTCGACATCAAGGCCGTCATGTATGCGCTCGTGCTCAGTTTCGTACGGTCGCGGACGCTATTGACGATTCACCGTTTCTTCTCGGCCCAAAAACAGTGCTTTATCATCTGTAAGAAGTCTGATGAAATCAACTTGGTGATCAAGCAGAATTTGAAGCGCGGTGTCACGATTATGGATGCGATCGGTGGATATTCGAACGACTCGAAGAAGATGCTTTACGTCGTCGTCCAGAACAACGAGATTCCAAAATTGCGCCAAATCGTGTCGGATATCGACTCGGAAGCGTTTATCACGGTGTCAGAAATCGATTCGGTCGTCGGTAACTTCAAAGAACATTCCTATACCCTTTAATCGACAACGCTTCGTTGTCGATTTTTTAGTGTAACAAACGTTGATTCGGTCCGATAATACGAGTGAGCCTAATAGAATATAGAAGGAGGTGCATGAGTTGTCTAGCCACTCCTTGCGCCAATCAGTTCCCGCCCTGCTCGTCGGGACGTTTTTTCTTGGACTGTTATTGATTGTTTTCAGTCCTTACGCGCTGCGCGAGACGAGCCTGTTCGTGTACTTGATCGTCGTCACGTGTATCGCGACTTTGTTTAGCTGTTACGCTGCCGTGACCCATCGTGGCATGCGACGTTATATCCACACCTTGATTACGGCCGGAAACGTCTGCTTCATCACGTACGTGACCGCCTTGCGTTATGAGGTACCTGTTTCGAGCGACTTGATGTTGTTTAGCCAAAACTTTTTTTATTTGATTATGGCACTCATCGTCATCACGCAGTCGATTGAGATTCGTACGTTGAAACTCCGCACGTTCGATGTATTCGCCTTGTTCAGTTTTCTGTTCGTCGGCGCACTCCATCTCTACTTTTATGTTTCACAGGGAGACGTGTATCGCGACTATTTGAACGGATTTGAAGAACAGATGGTGCTCGTCAGCCTTTATATGGTGCTCGCCTTCCTGTATTTGAATCGCATCGTCACATCGGGCCAATCGTTTCGAATCCTGCTTCTCATCGGAATCCTCGGCTTCACGGTCGCCTCGATCGTCAATCAAGTCGTCGCCTTTGGTGGGATTGGACATGACCTCGTCCATGTCCTGCAAGTGAGCAGCATCTTCCTCATCTCGCTCAGCTTTTTGTTTGATGAGACAGACGAGGATGTCCTCATCCATGACTCGGTGTTCGATTACATCATCTACAGCACGGTCGTGATGTTGTTCATGCTCGCATCCGATCGTCTGCTCGGCACGTCCGTCCTCGATTCGATGATTGCGAACGCCGTGTTGCTGCTTCTCATCCGGCAGTTCGTCGTCGCGAAACAAAACGCGTTGATTAGCCATCGCCTACATACCGTCAACACCGACCTCGAGACCGCCGTGACGACGAAAGCGCACGAACTCGAAATCCGCGAACAACAGTATCGCTCGCTGTTCGCCTATCACGCCGAACCGATTTTCTTATTCGACTTAGACGGCGAGGTGCTGTCGGTCAACGAAGCCGGTAGTTCCGTTCTCGGTCACACTGCCGAAACGCTAATCGGGACGAATATTCTCGACGTGATTGAGCCGAAGGACCGTGGCGCTTACGCGACCGCCCTTCACGACTTGACGTCCGGGCGTCCGGAGACGCTTGAGGTCAACATCGTGACCGATGATGGCACGAAGCGGGTCTGGCAACTGATGAACATCCCGATGATTATCAACGGTGACGTCGAAGGAATCTATGCCATCGTCAAAGACATCACACAAATGATCGTCCAGCAGGAACAAATTTTATATCAAGCGAACCACGACAGCTTGACCGGATTGCACAACCGCTACGCCCTCCAAGAGCAGATTGAACAGCTCATCGAGGATGGGCGACCGTTCACATTGATGTTCTCTGACTTGGACGGTTTTAAAGAAATCAACGACCAATTCGGACATCACATGGGCGACCAGTTGTTACAACATATCGGCAAACGGCTCCGTCTCGCCTTGTTGCCGAACGAATATGCCGGCCGTCTCGGTGGAGATGAATTCATCGTCGTTGCCGAACACGATGATAATGAGATGTTGATCGAACGGCTTCGTCGGCTCGTCTACAGCCCCCCTTACTATTTGGGCGGGACGCTCGTCGAGATTCACGCCTCCATCGGGATCGTCCGTTACCCTGAACACGGGGCGACGCTGAAACACTTACTGTCGAATGCCGATTTGGCGATGTACAAAGCAAAAGAGAAGGGACGGGATGAGACCGTCTTGTTTGCGCCAGAGCTACGCGAAGACAAAGAAGAACGCAAGCTGTTGATGGAAGGGCTCGACACCGCGCTCGAAAAAGGCGAAATCTCGCTTTATCTTCAGCCACAGGTCGATGCGGCATCGAAGCGAATCATCGGTGCCGAGGCGCTCATGCGCTGGCAACGTGACGGCGTCTTCATCCCGCCGAGCGAGTTCATCCCGATCGCGGAAGAGACGGGACACATCCAAGACCTCGGTCGATGGATGATTCACGAGACGTTCCAACTCATGTACGCGTTCGAACAAGGCGACATCGATTTGCCGAAGCTCTCGGTCAACTTGTCCGTGCGCCAACTATTCGATGAGCATTTGATTGACTATTTGACGACGCTCTTCAACCGTTTCCCGATTGAGCCGGGCCGCTTAAACTTCGAATTGACGGAGACAGTCGCGGCGCATCACTCAGAACGCGTCTTGAATCGTATCCTCGAATTGAAGGCGCTCGGGATCAAACTGTCCATCGACGACTTCGGGACCGGGTATAGCTCACTCGCCTACCTCGTCCGCTATCCGATTGACGAACTCAAGATTCCACGTGAGTTCACGATGCAACTCGAAGAGAATCGAGAGTATCAGACCGTCACCGCGACGATCGTCGCGATGGCGAGACAACTCGGGATGGCTCTCGTCGCCGAAGGGGTCGAAACCGAATATCAAGAGACGTTTTTGCGTCGCATCGGCTGCGACTCGATGCAAGGTTACCGCTACGCGAAACCGATGCCACTTGACGAGTTCGTCATCTTTTACATGAAACAACGACAATAACAAACGCCTCGGACCTGTTCTCGGTCCGAGGCGTTTTACGTTACTTCATCTCATACACTTTCACTTCACCCGGTTTCAAATCGACCCACAGGTCCCAGTTGTCATCGAAACTGTGCTCGGCATACGGCCATGAGTTCGGCGAATATACCATCTCAGCGAAGCGGCTCGCGTTCCAGTTCCGGCGACGCACACCGTCAAGGGCGACCTTGCCCTGTAACGGTTGATGCATACTTGTATTGGCGACGACGAGGAGCGTCTCGTTCGTGTCTGGACGCAACCAAGCCAGACCGATAAACGGCGCATCCATCTGCCCCATCGTCAGCGGCTCAAAGTGGCTCGGGTTGACGAGGACATCGAGCCAACGCCGACGGATGCCAGCCACTTGATGCATCAGTTCAATCATCTCGTCCCGTTCAGGATGATCCCAATGGAACTGATAGGCGTCAAAAAAGGCGAGCTTCCCGAAGTACGGGTCGGTCGGGAAGAGTTGATACGCTTCTTCCGGTCGACAGTCGAGGCCGGTGTTCATCGGTTGCGTCTCATACAGTTCGAGCCCCGAGTTCGTCATCGGTACCCCGTTCGGCATGAACCCGTTCAACACGGTGAGCAATCGGCTCGCTTGACGGCCGCCGTCACGGGTCGCGATGCGGCGTGTGTCCGCGGTCTCACCGGCGGCGAACACCGGGAGCGGCAAGAAACGCGAGTCATAAAAGAATTGGTGCGTGTCGTGCGTATCAAAGCGCGGCTCTTTATAGAACCCGTATCCGATAATCATGTTATAACCGGCGTCACGCGCCGCCCAAGCCCCCACTTCAATCAACTCTTCGGCGATGAAGCTGAAGTTCGAATCGAGCGCACGTGGCTCTGTCAAGATTCGTTGCGCCAAATCGACCGGTAACGCGTGCCCCATGTCGATGCGCGCACCGTCGATTCCATACTCCCGCTGATAATGCGGGATGATATCCGTCAGCATCGCCCAAAGTGGCTCATTGATTTGCTCGCCCCGGAACTGGTTCGACTTGATCGAATCGAACAAGATGTACGGCGCCAAGTTCGCGTCGTTCACGTACGGGCCGGCAGCCGTCGGATGGTCGAGGAACAAGCGGAAGTACGTGACGTCAGACCATGGCGGCTGCGGGTCGTTGATGCAGTCCGAGAACGCCGGGGCGGTCGTCAATCCGAATTCCCGTTCGATGACGGCGAGCAAGTTCTCTTCCGGATGATCGAGTAAATAGCTTTTCACCTGCTCCCACTTCGCCGCATCGACCAAGTTTGGCGCCATCGAGAAGCGACGCAAATGTTGCCATACATCTTGCGAGCCGTAAATCATCGGCAAGAACGCGTATTCCGGCTTCACGTTCTCACCGATTCCCGGTACGTGCGGCGGATGATAATGGTCGAGCTCGGCGACCGGAATCCAATAGAACCATTCCGGGTTCTTTAGAATCAATCGGTTATCGCGCGCGCACGTGCGGGGAATGACATCGATGACGACACGGATGCCGACCATGTGACACGCTTCGACGAACGCCGCAAACTCTTCTTCGACGGTCAAGCCGTCCCCGGTGAGCGTCTCTTTCAATTCCTCGTCAATCGCAAAAAAGTCTTGGACGGCGTACGGTGAACCGAACTCGCCCTTTTTATTCTTGTGGCTGTGTTGCGAGATTGGCAACAAGAACAACGTGTCAATGCCCATATAGAGGAGATGCGGCAACAAAGCGAGCGTCTTCACGAACGTCCCCGTATCCTTCATTCCTTGTGAATTGTTCATCTCGACATAGCCCGACCCGTCATGGTCCCAAGACGTCGACGTCCGCACTTGCATCGAGTAGACCGAAGCCCGCTTGATCCAGTCGCCGCCTGTCTCTAGATAAGCGTCCGCCTTGGCGACAGATTCGGTATAGTCACGGCCGTCGACTGCATGCGGAAGAATGCCTTTCTCGATCGTCTCGATTAAGAAATCGTATGGGTTGACCCGTTCGACACCATCACGGACCGGCTCCGACAAAAAGCGCATTCGATTCCACAAAGACGGGATTTCATAGTGTAAATCGGTCCGTTTGTCTTTTAACACTTGGTGTAACTTTTTTAACGACGAGTTCTCTGGCATAGTTATTCTCCTTATGATTGAAATCGTACCTCATCCCAATTGTAAACGATAACAAGGTACACCATCCTATGTATTTAAACGTTTACCCGTTTTTTTCTTTTCCAAAAAAATAATTTATGCCGAACGCTTAAAATTGTTGTACGATTGTCATCAGAAGGGAGGGAAGCACCATGTCTCAGCGGAAATGGTTGGCGTTATTCGGTGCATTGGCCATTTTGCTCGTCCTCGTCATCGCCAGCTTCATCGTCCAGTTGCGCAATACGAACGAGCGAATCGAGGCCATCCACGGGCCTCGACTCGATTCCTATCAAGCCATCGAAGAAATCATGTATTACAACATCGAACGGGCCAACGCGATTCGTGGGCTTCTCGCCTATGACGACCGACGCTTCCTCGAAGCGTACTACAGCATGTCCCAACGCGCGAAAGAGTTGAAGGCCTCCATCGCAGGCGACCCAGAAACACCGAGTTCCCTTCTCGATTTATTGTATCGGGACGGCATTTGGGAACAAGAGGCGGACCGTGTGCTCGTCATCTATGAGACCGGCGACCTTGCGGAAGCGACCGCCGTCGCCGAGACGATGACCGATCAACGCCAGACGATTTTAGAGGACTTGCGTTCGTTGAAGAAGATGCAGTATAACGACATTCGTAAGCAGTTGACAGCGACTCAGCGTGAAATCGACATCGCGACTCAAGCACTCATCTCGGTTGCCATCCTGCTCATCGCCATCCTCGTCATTCTCATCTTTTTGATGGCCAAGACGAAAAAGCGGATCGATCGAGACTGATCGGTCCGCTCGCCTCAACCTCGGTTGGGGTCTTTTTTTGTACTTCGAATCAAACGTGTCGCATTCGCAATCGCAATCAAAGCGACTCCTACGTCCGCGAAGACCGCTTCCCACATGGAGGCGATTCCCCAAACGCCTAGGATAAGAAAGAGTGCTTTCATGAAGAAAGCGAAGACGATATTTTGCCAAACGATTTGTTTCGTACGTCTCCCTAGCTCGATTGCCGTGAGGAGGTCGTGCGGTTCGTCATTCATCAACACGACGTCGGCAGCCCCGACCGCTGCGTCGCTCCCAATTCCTCCCATGACGAGACCGACGTCCGCTCGAGCCAGTGCCGCGGCATCGTTCATGCCGTCCCCGACAAACGCAACCTTCCCGTCTTTTACGAGTCGTTCGACCGCTTCAACTTTTTCATGGGGCAAGAGCTCGCTCGTCACTTCATCGAGGCCAAGTTCCGCACCGACCGCCTCGGCGACGACGGCCCGGTCACCGGTCAACATGACCGTCCGGTATCCGCCGCGTTTCAAGGCAAGAATCGTCTCGCGTGCATCTCGTTTGAGTGCATCCATCAGTTCAATCCGTCCTAACCATTCGTCATTTTTGACGATGTGCACGTGCGTTCCGACCCGAGCCCCCTGGACACGATGGCCTAACTTCTCCATGTAGCGGGCACTGCCGACGTAGATGCGGTCTTCCCCGTCCACCGCCATCAGGCCATAACCCGGCTCTTCATGGACATCGGCAAAAGAAGTCCCTTCCCCAGCAAGTTCGACGATGGCCGTCGCGAGCGGGTGTGTCGAAGCACGCTCGACACGCGCGGCAATCTGAACGAGTTCGTCCGTCGACAGCTGTCCGTTCGTCTCGATGGACGTGACGTTAAACTGCCCCGTCGTGAGCGTTCCCGTCTTATCGAATACAATCGTATCCACTTCAGCGAGCGCGTCTAAGTACTGGCCCCCTTTTACCAAGATGCCTCGTCTCGACCCAGCCCCGATGCCGCCGAAATATCCGAGCGGAATCGAGATGACGAGCGCACACGGGCAACTGATGACAAGGAAAATCAACGCGCGATATACCCATTCCTCTAATGTTCCGCCAAAGAGCGGCGGGACGAACGCGACGATGGCGGCCAGACCGACGACGACGGGTGTATAGATTTTTGCGAGACGGGTGATCATTTGTTCGGTCTTCGCCTTCTTCGCGCTCGCCTCTTCGACGAGAGCGATCATCTTTTGAAGGGTCGATTCCGTCGACCGACGTTCGACGATGACTTCTAACCGTCCATCCAAATTCAACATGCCGGCGAGAACGGGCTCACCCGCCTCCACCGATTTCGGAAGCGACTCACCGGTGAGAGAGGCCGTGTTGAGCGAACTTGCGCCCGTGGCGACGCGCCCGTCCATCGGGACGAGCTCGCCCGGTAAGACGACGAGCCTCGATCCAATTGCCACTTCTTCTGGCCGGCGTATAGCTTCTTGATCGGCTTCAAGCACCCGCGCCATCGTCGGTTTCATCGTCAACAACGACTGGATGGAACGACGGGAAGCTCGGACGGCCCGACCTTGAACGTATTCTCCGAGCTGATAGAACAGCATGACGGCTACCGCCTCCGGATACTCGTTGATCGCAAAGGCGCCGAACGTCGCAATCGTCATTAAAAACTTCTCGTCGAACCACTCTCGATGCCAGGTGTTTCGAATCGCAGCGTACACAACGTCATATCCGACGATCACATACGCTATGGCATAAAAGAAGAGTGAGTCAGACCAGATCCCGACACCAAACAAGGCGAGCGCCGTCCCAAAGCGCCACAAAAGATGATTGACGTGATCGCCCGTTGCTTCCTTTCGAGCAAAGTGGGCCCCTGGTTCAATCTGTGCCATCTCTTGTTCAATCGATTGCAGTTCCGCGTCATGGTCATTCGGTTCATTCCATTCGATCATCATGCGACTCGCCGCAAAATCGATTTGACACGATGCCACACTCGATCGGCCTTCGACACGTCGTTCGATTTTAGCCGCGCAGTTTGTACACGTTACACCTTCGATCGGCAAGATATCTCGATTCGCCATCTCGCATTCCTCCTGTTACATTCAAATATTCATTTGAATATAGCATAACGCTGTTACTCGACGCCCGCAACCAAAAAAAACTTCCGCCATGGAGCGGAAGTTCCAGATTGTAGAAAAAGTCACGTTTCAGGCGAATTGAAACGTGACTTTTTCGTTTTCGGGCCTTGAGGCGTTCTGCCCGAGACCCTGTTCAGGCGAGCTGGGCTTTCTTCCATGCCAAGCCTGCCATCTTCTTGAGATTGAGGGCGGCAAAGGGTAGCATCGCCTCCATGACGGGTTCTCCACCTCTCATTATAAAAAAGGAGCGCGGATACGAAATGAGGGATGGATGCGTGGACCGACCAAGGGCACGGCGAGACTTCTAGGGGAATAGCAAGCAAAGGGAGACCCAGCAGCGTTAAGCGATGCGGCTCCCTGCTTGCCCCCAGAAAAGCGAGCTGTGCCCGGTCGGACAAATAAAAAAACTGCAGACAATGTTTTGTCTACAGCCTGAAACTTCCGCAATGGAGCGGAAGTTCGTTAAGGTTCAGTCGGATGCCGTTCAGCGCTGTGCGCCATCGCAATCTCGACAAGTGAGCGGACATGGTCGTCATCGAGCGAATAATAGACGACTTTTCCGTCTTTCCGATACTTGACGAGCCCTTGGTCGAGGAGCGTCCGCAAGTGATGGGACGCCGTCGCGTTCGAATGCCCGATCACGGCCGCCACGTCACACACGCATAACTCCTGTTCGAGCGTCAACACATACAACACCTTCATTCGTGTCGGATCGGCAAACGCCTTAAATAATCGACTAACGCGTGTCGCATCAAATTGGTCAAGTTGCGTTTGCAGTTCGGCTACTTGTTCCTGTTGAATCGCAATCGTCTCGCATTGGGGTGCCTTCATCGATGTCACCTCGTTTCTCGTTACCTATAGTTTAGCAAATCGAGTTCACAAAATCTGTTATATATTATTATTGACTTAATAACACCTGTTATAATACAATCAAAACAACCAAATACGAATCCACGACCTTGAAGGAGGCATTTCATCATGAACGAATGGGCAAGCCGTCTCGAATCATCGGTTGAATTTTATCGGAAGTTACCGGACAAGACATGTCAAGAGTGTGGGCAACATATGGACGAACAGTGTGAGTCTTATGAGAGCACATGCTCCTCATGTGCTGAAAAGCTTCAACTCGCAGAATAAACAATCCCCTCGGAATCGTTTCCGAGGGGATTGTGCGTTACCCGAGATGATAGCCGGCGTAAGCGGCAAGAATCCCGAGGATGTATGTGGCGAATAAATACAGGCCGAACTGAACCCAGTCTTTCGTCACGAAGCGCATCACTTCGAGCTTGAACGTCGAGAACGTCGTGAACGAACCGAGAAAGCCGACCCCGACTCCAAGCAGCACTGTCTCGTTCATCGACGCGTTGAACAGATAGCCAAGAAAGAACGAACCCGTCACGTTCACGAACAGCGTCGCCCAAGGGAAAACCGAGGCCGTCCATCGCTTCACAAGTTGACCGATGCCAAACCGGGCCATCGCCCCAAAGAACGCACCGACCATGACAGCCAAAATCGTCATGACGCTCCCCCCTTACGATGTTCAAACCGACGAAAACGTCGGTTGCCCAACCTATAGCCTAACCATGAGCTCAACAAGCCGAGGACGACACTGAGCGTGACGTAAACCATCGCACCGACGAGGTTTCTCGCCTCAATCATGACGATCGTCTCGACACTGAACGTCGAAAACGTTGTAAACGACCCGATGAATCCCGTCCCGAGCGCCGTCACGACCATCGGTGACAAGCGTCCTGTCCGAAACAAGAAGTGCGTGAGCCAACCGAGCACAAAACTTCCAATCAAATTGACCGCGAGCGTCTCAAACGGAAACGACCCGCCATAAACGTTATGCACGCCAACGCCAATCTCATAGCGAAGCAACGCCCCGAGCGCACCGGCCAGTCCAACGTATACATACAGCATCGCTGTTCCTCCCTAATGAAAACACCTGCCGTTATTTGCGGCAGGTGTCTGATTGCTTCTTAAATTATAACAAAATGGGCCTGCTTATGAAATAGCCGCTGGAGCGAATACGGCCGAAATGGCCTCGAACGCTTCGTCGAGCTCTTCCTTCGTGATCACGAGCGGAGGCGCGAGGCGAATGACCGTCTCGTGTGTCTCTTTACATAACAGCCCACGCTCTTTCAGTGCCTCACAGTACGGACGGGCCGCCTCGGTCAATTCGATCCCGATAAACAGTCCGCGTCCGCGCACTTCTTTAATCAACGGGTTGTCGATTGTCTTCAAGCGGTCCATGAAGTACGTGCCGAGTTCGAGCGAACGCTCTGGAAGTTTCTCTTCTTCGAGCACTTCAAGCGAGGCAATCGAGACGGCCGCTGCGAGTGGGTTTCCACCGAACGTCGAACCGTGTGACCCTGGGCTGAACACGCTGAGCACGTCTTCATTGGCCGCGACACACGAAACCGGGAATACGCCGCCTCCTAACGCTTTTCCAAGGATGAACATATCTGGCTCGACACCTTCCCACTCGATGGCGAACCATTTTCCAGAACGACCGAGGCCAGATTGAATCTCATCGGCGACGAACAAGACGTTCTGCTCACGGCACAGCTCGCTCGCACGCTTCAAATAGCCTTCCGGCGGGATGATGATACCGGCTTCTCCTTGAATCGGTTCGACGATGAACGCCGCTGTGTTTTCCGTCAACGCCGCTTCAAACGCTTCGATGTCACCGTATGGGACGACTTTGAATCCTGGCAAGAGCGGGCCGAACCCACGCTGATATTCGGCCTCTGTCGACATCGATACAGCCGCCATCGTCCGTCCGTGGAAGTTTCCGGAGCAGACGATAATCTCTGCCTGTCCTGGAATCTGTTTCACTTCATACGCCCAGCGCCGCGCCGCTTTGACGGCTGTCTCGACCGCCTCAGCGCCCGTGTTCATCGGTAACACCATCTGTTTATTTGTAAGCGTTACCACTTTTTCGTAAAAACGGCCGAGTTGGTCATTGTAAAACGCCCGTGACGTCAACGTGATTTTGTCTGCTTGATCTTTAAGTGCTTGAATGATTTTCGGATGACAATGCCCCTGGTTGACAGCCGAATAAGCGCTCAACATATCCATGTAACGGTTCCCCTCTGGATCCGTCACCCAAATCCCTTTCGCCTCCGAGATGACGATTGGGAGCGGATGATAGTTGTGCGCCCCGAACTTCTCTGTCAATTCAATCACATCTTGTGTCTTTGACATTTGATTTCCCCCTTGTTTTAAAAAGTCGTTCTTACTCTTTCAGTATATGATGACCGTCTTTCTTTTGACAACGGCGAACTTGCCCATTCCTCGGGTTGGGAAAATAAGGTACACTGAACGTAGACTATGATTCATTTGATGAGGATGGGAGGAATTCGTGTGGCTTCTTTACGTGACTTGCCGATTGATGCGTTCATCGATGCGCTGTCAATTCCGTGCTGTTATATCGATCTCGGCGGCGACGTCCTACTTTGGAACGAACATGCGACAGCGCTGTTCGGATGGGAACGGGACGAGGTGCTCCACCAAGCGTTGCCTGTCGTCGAACAGTTAGACAGTGCGCTCGAAACGTGGGCACCCCTGCTCCTCCAATATCCGTTCTCGACGACGGCGATGACGCCGTTTCAACATAAAGACGGGTCGCTCGTCTATGCGACCGCTTATTTGCAATCATTCGCCATCGCCGGCTATACCGGCTACTTCCTTGCCTTTTTACCGAAAAGGTTCGGTCCGCTCATCAGTACCGAACAGTTCAACTTGTTGCATCACTTCCAAGCGATGATTGAACAGACGACATATTACTTATCCGCCGATGCCGACGGGAGAATCACGGCTGTCAATCCGATGCTCTGTGAATTGATCGGTGAATCGGAGCATCGCTTCATCGGCCTAGACTGGTTCGATCTCGTGCATCCAATGCATGAGAAAGCGCCCATCGCCGATACGGTGCGCGCAGCCCTTTCCTCTGACCGGATTTGGCACGGGGAGATGCCGATTCAATCGAAACGGCATACGACGAACGTCTGTTGGCTCAATTTGACCGTCGTCCCGATTTTAAGTGAACAGGGCGAGGTGCTCCAATATACGGCGTTCGGCTTCGACGTCTCCGACAAGAAACGGCTCGAACGTGAAGTCGAGTATTTGGCGTATCACAACGACTTGACCGGCCTACTGAACAAGAAAGGCTGGTTGCGCGAATATCGCGACATCCTTCAGCTCGCTGATCAATCCGAAGGAATCGTCCATATCGCCCTGTTCGATATTGATCGCTTCAAAATCATCAATGAATCGTTCGGCTCTCGCGTCGGTAACGAACTGTTGCTTCAAATCAAAGAGCGTGCCTCTCGTCACCTCCCGGACACGAGCGTCATGTTCCATCCGTCTGGCGGCTTGTTCGGCGTCTTGTTCTTGGAGCAATCGAAAGAGGATGTATTCCGGTTGTTGCGTCAGTTGCAATATGAGCTACAACGCCCGTTCCGCATCTATCATCATTCGATCATGCTGTCGATTTCAATCGGTTGTGTGTTCTACCCGTCCGCGACGAACTCACTCGAAGAATTGTACGCCCGGGCGGAAAGCGCCTTGTTCAAAGGCAAGCGAATCGGGGTCGGAACGATCCAATTCGTCACGAAAGACATGGACGACGCGTTCTCACGTCAAATCCATATTGAAAAAGCGCTCTATCAAGCGCTTGAAGAAAAACATTTCTATCTAGAGTATCAACCGAAGTATGAGTTGAAGACGGATCGACTCATCGGATTCGAGGCGTTGCTGCGCTGGCATCACGACGAGCTCGGCCAAATCCCGCCGTCCGAGTTCATCCCGCTCGCCGAAGAGATGGCGCTCATCGTTCCGATCAACAACTGGGTCATCTTAGAAGCGGCGAAACAGTTGAAGGTGTGGCAACCGCTCGTCGACCATTCGTTGTCGATGGCCGTCAACATCTCGCCGAACCAATTCCGAAGCGAGAGCTTCATCAATACACTTCGAAACATTAAACAACAGCTGCATTTGAATCCGACGGACATGATTCTCGAAATCACGGAAAGTCTTGTCATGCAGCAGACCGAGGAGATCATCGCCCGGATGAATCAAATCAAACGTCTCGACTACCGCTTGTCAATCGATGACTTCGGTACCGGCTTCTCTTCGCTCCAATACTTGAAGTCGTTCCCAGTCGACGAGCTGAAAATCGACAAAGTCTTTTTAGACGATTGGCTCGCTTTAAAATCACACTTACTCGATGTCATCGTCCACCTCGGTAAGAGCTTGAACCTTCATGTCGTTGCAGAAGGCGTCGAGGATGAAGAGATGCTCGACCATTTGCGAACGACCGACTGCGACTCGTTCCAGGGGTTCTTATACGCCAAACCGATGCCGCCTGAGCGCATCATCGAGCTATTGACTAATCAGAAGCACAATAAAAATCACTGACCAACGCGGTCAGTGATTTTTAGTTACAGCGCAATCGTCGCCGTCAACAGCCCATACACGCCATACGTGGCGGCGAGGAGAATCAGGACGGCAATCGCATATTGCATCCGGCTGAGAAACGGACGTCCCTGCTCCCGTTCCGCCACCATGAACACGAAGATTCCTGGTGCGTATAAAATCATCGCGATGAGGACGTACTCGATGCCAGACGCATAGAGCAACCAAGCGGCGTACAGCGAGGCGATGCCTGACACGACGAGCAAGCGGCGCGCGTGCATGCGCCGTGCTTCTTTCCATCCAAATAGCGCCGAGAACAAGTAAGGGACGAGCGCCGCGATTCCGGCGATGCTCGACAGTACCAAATACGTCTGTTCGGAGAAAAGCGCGATGACCGTCACGATTTGAGTGAACAGTTGCGTGATGAACAGCGCGTTCACAGGCGTCTCATTTCGATTCAATCGATTGAACACGCGCGGGAACACCCCGTCCCGGCTCGCCACATAAGAGATTTCGGTCGCTAAAATCGTCCAACCGAGTAGGGCACCCCCAAGTGAAACGAGTAGGCCGATGTTGATGAACGTCGCGCCAATCGGACCGACGACCGCCTCGAGCACGTACGCCATCGACGGTTCCGGGAGCGCCGCTAGCTGTTCTTGCGTCATCACCCCGAATGAGAAAATCGAAATCATCATATAGATGAGAAGCGTCCCGACGAGTCCGATGACCGTCGCCCGTCCGACATCGCGCTTATGGCGCGCACGAGACGAGAGGACGACCGCCCCTTCAATCCCGACGAACGCCCAAAGTGTGACGAGCATCGTTGATTTGACTTGAGGAAACACGTGCGACCAGCTGAAGCCATCGCTTCCCCAAAAATCGATTTGGAACGTCTCAATTCGAAACGCGAACAAAATCAAGATGATGAAGAGGAAGAGCGGCACGAGCTTGGCGATCGTCGTGACGATATTCAGGAGCGCGGCCTCGCGCATCCCCATCCGAATCAACCAAAACAATCCCCAGATGAGGAGTGCGCTCATCAGCAACCGAAACGTTCGATGCTCAGCCGAAAAGATGGGGAAGAAGTAGCTGAGCGTGCTGAAGATGAGGGTGATGTTCGCGACCGTGCCGATCCAGGCGGACATCCAGTAGCCCCAACCGCTGTTGAATCCGATGAAGCGACCGAAGCCCTCCTTCGCATACGCATAAATCCCACCGTCGAGTTCCGGACGCAGATTCGCTAAAAATTGAAAGACGAACGCCAGCATGATCATGCCGAGCCCGGTAATCGACCACCCAATCAAGACGGATCCGACCCCTGCCCCTTGCGCCATCGCACCTGGTAAATTAAACGCCCCGCCGCCAATCATCGTACCAACGACCATTGCCGCGAGACCAAAAAAGCCGATTCCGGCTGTCTGTGACTTCATTCAAAACGACCTCCACTTGCTTTGACGTCTGACGAATAACTATACACGCATAGCGTATAATCATCCGACGATTTTTCCATTCTACTGAATAAAAGGGTCGTTTGATAGGTATTTTACTAATGTTTATATTTTCGAATAATTAAGATAAATAAATTGCGTATTCATAATAATTGTAGTTTAATAAACACTATATTCGAAACAATCAGAATTTTCGGGAGGAATCACAATGCGCAACAAGAAATGGTTAGCTTTATCGGGAGTCGCATTACTCGCCACAGCAGCTTGCGGAGGCGGCGAAGAATCATCAAGCTCTTCTGAAGGTTCTTCATCAGGCGACGCGAAAAAAGAAATCACACTCGTTTCGGCGACGGACTTGCCACAGCTTGACCCGACGCTGACGACGGATTCAACGTCAATCATCGTAACGAACAACGTCTTCGAGGGACTGTATCGACTCGATGAGAACAACCAACCGACACCAGGGATCGCAGAAGATGTCGACGTGTCAGAGGACGGCCTTACATACACATTCAAATTACGTGACGCCAACTGGTCTGACGGCTCACCGATTACGGCCGACGATTTCGTTTACTCATGGAAACGCGCCTTGAACCCTGAGACGGGTGCCGAGTACGCCTACATCTTGCAAGACTTGAAAAACGCCAACAGCATTCTCGCAGGCGAAGCTGACGTCGACGACCTCGGTGTCAAAGCCGTTGACGAGAAGACACTCGAAGTTACATTGGAAGCACCGGCTCCTTACTTCCTCGGGTTGACTGGCTTCCCGACGTATATGCCACAAAAACAAGAGTTCGTCGAAGAACAAGGCGAAGCGTTCGCAACTACCGTCGACAAAACACTTTACAACGGCCCTTACGTGCTCGAAAGTTGGCAAGATAACACGGGTTGGGTATACAAGAAAAACCCAGACTATTGGGATGCAGACAACGTGAAGATGGAGACGATCAACGTCAAAGTCGTGAAAGATGTCTCGACAGGCGTCAACTTATTCGAATCAGAGGAGGCGGACTATACGCTCCTCTCATCTGAATTCGTACCGCAATTCCAAGACAGCGACGAGTTCAAGACGCGTGCTGACGCACGCATCAACTTCTTGCGCTTCAACCAAAAGAACGAGGCGCTCCAAAACGTCAACATCCGCGAGGCGCTCGCAAAAGGGTTCGATAAACAAGGTGTCACGGACGTCATCTTGACAGACGGTTCACAACCTGCGAACTTTATCGTGGCGAAAGACTTCACGTACACGTCTGACGGTGCGGACTTCCGTGAGAAGTATCCAGACCTTCTCAGCTATAACGTCGACGAAGCGAAAGCGGCGTGGGAAAAAGGATTGTCTGAACTTGGTGTCGAGACAGTCGAACTTGAGTTCCTCTCACGTGACGAAGAAGCGTTCAAAAAAGTGAACGAGTTCATCAAAGGTGAGCTCGAGAAGAACTTGCCAGGACTTACGCTTAACATTAAGCAACAACCGTTCAAAAACTTCCTCGAGCTCGAGGGTGCGGGCGACTATGACGTCTCTGCTGCCGGTTGGGGGCCAGACTATCAGGATCCAATGACGTATCTCGACATGTGGGTCACAGACGGTCCGTTCAACCGGATGGCCTACTCGAACGAAGAGTACGACAAGCTCGTTCAAGAAGCGAAGAAAGAAGCCGATGAGATGAAACGTTGGGAGACGATGCAAGAAGCAGAACGCATCTTGCTTGAAGATGACTTCGCCATCGCACCGATCTATCAAAAAGGTGAGGCGTACCTCGAACGTACGAACATTAAGAACATGTACCGCCACCCGTTCGGAGCTGACGCAAGCTTCAAATGGTTGGACGTCAACTAATCGACAACCCTTTCCGCGCACGCGGAAAGGGTTTTTTGAATGCGGAGAAAAAAAAGCAGGCATGCCCCAAGATGGGACATGCCTGCTTTGACGATTACGCTTCGCGCTCGGCCCGGATTTCTGCCGGGACACGTCCGCGTCTCGAGATGATTTGAGCGACGACGAGCATGACGACGAACGCCGCGAATGCTACGAAGAAACCGATCCACATCGATGTCGTGATCCCGAGTACCAAGTACCCGATCGCAGAGACACCAGCCGCAATCGATGCGTACGGGAGCTGCGTCAACACGTGGTCGATATGGTGCGACCCGGCACCCGTCGAGCTGAGAATCGTCGTATCCGAGATTGGTGAACAGTGGTCACCGAACACGGCACCTGCCAAGACGGCTGCGAGCGTCGGGAGCAAGAGCTCTGGTTCGACCGCCATGATCAAGTCCGCCCCGATCGGGAGCATGAGACCAAACGTCCCCCAGCTCGTCCCGGTCGAGAACGCCATGAGTCCGGCGATCGCGAACAAGATGAGCGGCAAGTACGAGGCTGCGATGCGATCCGTGACGAAGCTCGCCAAGTAGTCCCCTGTTCTCATGTCACCGATGACCGCGATGATTGTCCAAGCGAACAAGAGGATGAGGACTGCCGGCCACATCGCCCGAATTCCGGCCCATGTCGCGCGTCCATAGTCACCAGCCGGAATCTTACGGCCGATTAAAAGCAAGAACGTGACAATCAAACTGATGACGGCTCCGGCCACGAGTGAACGCGTGACGTCAGTCGACTCGAACGCACCGAGGAGCGAGAACGCTTGACCGTCTGCCGCGAGCGCCTGACCGCCCGTATAGAGCATGGCCGACACGGTCGCGACGATCAACACGAGGATCGGTACGATCAAGTCACGAACTTTCCCGTTGTCGTGTTCTTTAATGTCTTCACTCATGCCCATCGGAGCACCTTTTGATACGTCATATAGCTCGCCTTGAAGCGCGCGGAGCTCATGCGTACGCATCGGCCCGATCGCGAGACCTGTGAAGGCGACATAGCCTGTCAAGAGCAATGCGAAGATGGCATAGAAGTTCATCGGAATCATTTGAATGAATGCCGAGAGCGACGAATAGCTGTCAATCGAGTATTTCGCCAAGATACCGGCGATGAGTGCGATGATGTATGCCCCCCAACTTGAAAGCGGGCTGATGACACAGACCGGTGCGGCCGTCGAGTCGATCGTATACGCGAGTTTCGCACGTGAGACTTTTTTCCGGTCCGTTAGCGGACGACTGATGTTACCGACAGCCAAACTGTTAAAGTAATCATCAATAAAAATCAAAATCCCGAGTCCGAACGAGACGAGGCGTGCGCCGCGTGCCGTCTTGACGTTTGCAGCCGCCCACTCACCGAACGCCCGGGCTCCGCCTGACGTTTGAATGATTGACGACAAAATACCGAGTAAGAGCAAGAACGCGATCAAGAGCACGTTCCACTCATTCAACTCGCCGTCCGACCAGAACAAGGCGAGAACGTTTGACCATAAGTATGAGATCGAGTCGAGCGGATTGAAGTTATGCAAGAGCAATACCCCTGCGATAATCCCGACGCCAAGCGACGGAATGACTTTCCGCGTTGTGATGGCCATAATAATGGCAAGTAATGCCGGTACGAGTGATAGTACCGAAGTTGAATAATCTACCATGCTGATTTCCTCCTCTTTTGTTTGAGATGAGGCCCCCTATGCTTAAAAAAACGCAAAGCGAGGGCATCGGCAACAAAGCCGACACCCTCGCTGGATGTTCCGTCTTTCTTAGCCGACTTGGAGCGCTCCATACGTAAATATGTATGGCAGTCTGACGCGTATTCCCCGTCAGCCCAGCACAACCCCATAGACCATGGGTGTTGCACTTCGGCGATTCTGCCTTTTTGTAGCCTTCATCGTTGTCATCCTCCGACTACATACTCATCAGCATCGCACCTCTACCTCATCGATAGCACGAATATTCATTTAAAAGTTACGTCTAAATTATCATAGGTCCATGACACATTTCAACACTTATTTTTCGTCACGGATGATTTGTTTCAATACAGCGAGTGCTTCTTGGTCATTTGCCTCGACCGCTTTAAAGAAATCGCTAAAGAAATGATACAACACGAACCGCTCGGCATGTGACGACGTTTGCTCTTTAATCGTCAAGAGGATGAGGCGGCGTAACCGACGTTTCGTCCGCGTCTCGTCCGGCAATTCTTCATATCGGTCTTTGAAGGCACGATATACAGAATTGATCAAATCCTCATGTTCATCATACAACCGGTTATAAGCAACTTGTTCCATCTGTGATATCCCCCCTTTCAATTTGAACCGATGAAACTTGTTGTAACTATACCAACTTACCGGAAACCGTTCAATCGTTCCGAGCCGTTCTTAACAAAAATCATACGTTAGACCGACTCATGACTCGATGAATGAGAACGTCGTCACATCGAATAGTCCCATGTCCGTCAATTTCAAGTCTGGGATGACCGGAAGCGCGAGGAACGACATCGTCAAATACGGATTGAAATGACGATGCGCCCCGACGACGTCGAGCGCGTCGTTCAACTGTTCGAGCACGTCCGCCACTTCAGCGTAAGGACGCTTCGTCATGAGTCCACCAATCTCGAGTGGCAAGACCGCAAGCACTTCCCCTTCTGATACTGCGACGACGCCACCACCGACCTTCTCGAGCGTCTCGGCCGCGAGCAACATGTCGTTCGGACTGACGCCGGCGATGACGAGGTTATGGCTATCGTGGGCCACCGTCGCGGCGAGCGCGCCTCGCTTCAAGCCGAAGCCTGTGACCGGCGCGAGTGCCATATGCCCCGTGCCGTGATGTCGCTCGATGACGGCGAGCGTGGCGATGTCTTGGTCGAGGTCTGCCCCGGATTCGTCTGGACTGAAGACGAGGCGCTCCCGTTTCGTCAACAGACTGTTCGGCAACACTTGAATCACGTCGACCGCCTCTTCTTTGACAGGTAACCGGAACGATTCACTCGTCAACGCCGGAAGTCTCAACTCCCCTTTCATCGGTTTCGGCACTTCAATCCCGTTCGCTTCGAACGTCGCTTGGCCTTCACGGGCAACGACTTCGCCGTTCACATAGACGGTTTCGATTTTTACCGATTGGACGTCTGACAAGATGACAAAGTTCGCCTTCTTCCCAGGCGCGATGGCCCCGATGTCGTTCAACCCGTAAGCCTCGGCCGCATGTAGACTCGCAACGGCATACGCCGTCTCCGGTTTGACGCCTTGTTTGATCGCCATGCGAATGTTGTAGTCGATCCCACCTTCGGCGACGAGGTCGTCCAAATGCTTGTCGTCGGTACAGAACAAGAAGCGATGGGCGTTACTTTCCGTGATGGCCCGGCTCACCTTCTCGACGTTCCGGGCGACCGAACCTTCCCGGATTTGAACGTAAAATCCGCGGCGAACCCGCTCGAGCGCCTCTTCGGCCGTCGTACACTCGTGGTCCGTCATAATCCCAGCCGTCCGGTAGACGTTCAGTTGGTCAGGACCGAGACCGGATGCGTGACCGTCGACGACTTTCCCGACCGCCTCCGTCTGCGCGATTTTCTGGAGCATGTCTACGCTCCCGGCCTCGACCGATGGATAATCCATCACTTCGCCGAGGCCGTGCACGCCCGGATCGCCTAAAAACGGGGCCAAGTCCTCCGCATAAAGTTTTGCGCCCGCATGTTCGAACGGCGTCGCCGGCACACAGCTCGGGAGCATCATCCGGACGTCGAGTGGGAGTCCTTTCGCGTCAGCCAACATATATTCAATCCCGAGCGCCCCGTTCACGTTCGCAATCTCATGTGGGTCCGCGATGACCGTTGCGACGCCGAGCGGCAGGACGGCTTTCGCGAACTCGTGTGGCGGCACCATCGATGACTCGATGTGGACGTGTGAATCGATAAACGTCGGTGCGAGCGTCCATGACGGGTCATGGTATTCCGTCTCTCCTTCGTAGCCTTCCCCGATGGCCACGATGTATCCCGCGTCGATTGCGACATCGGTGCGAATCGTCTCACGGCTATACACGTCGATGACCGCCACATCTTTAAAGACGACCGCTGCTTTCTTTTTCTTCGCGGCGATGTCAATCAAATGTTGTTTTTCCATCTGTGTGTCTCCTTTTTTCAACGTATTTTATCTATCTTAACAAGAAAAATCTTTTCGGCGCAATTTCTTTTTCAAGTTGTGCGACAATAAGAGCATATCTGTTTGAAAGGGGTTACACATATGCAGTACAAATTAGGTGATTTACTTCCAAACGTCGACGCGACGGTCTTCGTCGCTCCCGGTGCCCATGTCATCGGCGACGTCACGATCGGGGCCCATTCTGGGGTTTGGTTCAATACGGTCATCCGCGGGGACGAAGGTCCGATTCAAATCGGTTCGTACGTCAACATCCAGGACGGTTCGATGGTCCATCAATACGAAGGCTCACCGACAATCATTCACGACCGTGTCTCCATCGGACACATGGCGATGATTCACGGTTGTGAGATTGAAGAAGGTTGTCTCATCGGGATGCACGCGACCGTCCTCGATGGGGCCAAGGTCGGGAAAGGTTCATTCGTCGCAGCCGGTGCGCTCGTCACGCCGAACATGCAAATCCCAGAAGGGGTCATGGTCATGGGGGTACCTGCAAAAGTCGTCCGACCGCTGAACGATGAAGATCGGTTTATCATGGAGCGGACGGTCAACAAGTACGCCAAACGAGCAGAGCAGTATTTGACGACGTGCGAACCGATCGAACGTAAAGAAAGTTTGTGAAAGCGTTTACAAGATTCATAAATTGTTAACGATTCCCCTGAATTTTCTTCATGATTCCTTTGTATACTGAGGATGTAGTCAAGCCGACGTGTCGAAAGGAGCCAATTGTATGCATCTCAACCACGCTCAACTCATGTTAGACTTGTACGCTTCGTCCATTAACCCAAGCTATTGCCTTCATGTCGAGGATTCGTTCGATGATACGTTGCAAGGCGCACATCGAGAGGTTTGGGAACGGATCCAATCGGATAATAGTATAGAGGAAGAAATCAAAACCGGGGGAACGTGATCATAATGATTCCAGCAAACGTCATTCAAGACTGGCTCGCAAATAAATTAAAAAAATAACTTGCATAGACGAAAAGCTCGAGCGTAGACACTGGTCTCCGCTCGAGCTTTTCTTTATTCAAAAATCGTGAGGCAACTGTCAACCGACTGACGACGTTTCTTTGGTGGGACGTCCTCGAATCGCCCGAGTTGGAGCAACCCGACGAACGTCTCTCCTTCCGCACCGATCATGTCTTGCAGGCGCGCATCCTCAAAGATACCGCCCGTCCGCCAGACGAGGCCGATGTCTCGCTCGCTACAGAGCAGATGGAAGTTCTGGATAAACGTCGCCGTCGCGAGCAACGCATCCTTCTTGTCTTTCTCCGTCTCGAACGGCTTCGTCGTCACGTAGATGCAGGCAGCGGCATTCCGAATCCGCCCGGCAATCTTTTCCCGCTTCGACTCCGGTCCGTCTTCAAACGCTGGCTCGAGCGCGGACAGTAACACGTCTTTCCCGTCTCCGTTGAACAAATAGACGTTCCACGGTTCGACTTTATTATGAAACGGCGCTTGATGGGCCGATGTCAAAAGTTCATACAACTCAGCCGTGTCGAGTTCACCTTCCGTAAACATCCGAATCGTCCGCCGCGATTCAATCAACTGTTGTCCCGCTGTCTTTTCAATCATGTCAATACCCCCTCTACTATCTGTTTCATCATAATTGAAAATCGTTCTCATGTGTAGCGATTTGACCGAAGATAAAGGGAACCTGATGGCTATTTAGCGAGTATATAGTAGTGAATCGCTCTCATGCTCCATTCGTCGAAACAACCGCCATGAACGAACAAACAGATAAGGAGAGGATCGTCATGACCGCACGGTTCAAATCATTGCTATTATGTACGCTCTCACTCGCCATCTTCACAGCAGCATGTCAGTCCGCGGCCTCTCAGCCTGAAACGATTGAAATGAAAAGTGAAGAAGAACAGCGCCAAATCGTAGACAATTTCACGTTCGACGACTATAAGAAACTGTTTGATGACGCGATCATCGAAGCAAACCAGTTCGACGTCGAGGAGCCGTTACGGAAGTGGGTCATTCGGACGTTGGCAGAAGAGAAGCTGTACTATGAAACCGACTTAACAGACGCGCAAGTCATCGCACTCTCGACTGAAGCGATGGAACAAGATGTCTCATGGAAGACGGTCGCAAGAGAGACGTACAACATTCACGTAACCGAAGACGAGATTGACCGTTTCATTCAACAAGGACCGGACCAAAGTGATTTGCCGATTCATCTCGCCTACGCGAGCGCCCTCGGTTTATCCCTTCAAGAGTTGAATCATCAGTTTGACCGAGACCTTTATGAAAAGAACACGATTTGGTTACGTCTCATCCCGGTCTTAGAAAAGAAATACGGTACGACGGACAACAACAAACTTGTGGAACGATATGAAGCAGAAGTGAACGCACAACTCGATTAACCTGACAAATGGTCGTTGACACGAAAAGGGATTCAGTCGCATGACTGAATCCCTTTTCTGGCTATCCTTACGATGATTGTCCGACGACTTCACACACGACCAGATCTTCGAGCGTCTGTCTGCGGACGACGAGACGATGTGTCCCATTTTTCACGAAGACGACGGCCGGGCGAAGCATTTGGTTATAGTTGCTCGCCATCGAGAAGTTATAGGCGCCCGTCGCTTTGACGAGGAGCAAATCCCCTGCCTCGACCGGCGGGATGAGTGAACGGTTCGAGATGATATCCCCCGACTCGCAACATGCGCCGACGATCTTCGCTTCGAGCGTCTTTTCTTCATTCATCCGTGTCGCCGCAATGACGTCATATTCGGCGTCATAAAGAGCGGGACGGATGTTATCCGTCATCCCGCCATCGACCGAGACGTACGTGCGGACACCGCTCACTTCTTTCACCGTCCCGACTTCATACAGCGTCGCCCCGGCGTTGGCGACGAGCCAGCGGCCCGGCTCGATCCCGATTTTCGGGAGCGGCAATCCGAAGCGGTTCACTTCCGCGATGAGCGTATCCATCACTTGCGTCATCGTGTCGGCAAAGTCGAGCGGATCGTCCGACTCGAGATAAGCGACACCAAAGCCGCCCCCGATATTCAACACGTCGGCTGTGAAGCCCGTCTGTTGACGAATCGTCTCGATGAAGTTGACCATCGTCTTCACCGTGTTGATGAACAGCGTCGGCTCTTGAATCTGTGACCCGACGTGGCAATGGATGCCTTGCAGACGAAGACGATCCGCTTCAAGTGTCGCTCGGACCGCTTCTAAATACGTGTCGTCATGTGTCGGGAAGCCAAACTTCGTGTCGACTCCACCCGTCTGAATCGCCTCGTGGGCGCCTCCGACGACTTGTGGGACGATGCGGAGCAAGACGTCGACGTCAACACCGTGCTGCGTGGCAAGGCCCGAGAGCAACCCGATTTCCCGCATGTTATCGATTGTGAAATGGGTGATGCCGTGCTCAAGCGCGAACGTGATATCCTGTACCGTCTTGTTCGACCCGTGGACGTGAATCCGGTCGGCCGGGACACCCGCATGAAGGGCGACGAACATCTCGCCGCGCGAGACGACGTCGATGCTTAGACCAGCCGCCATCACTTTCTCGTACACGGCCGCGATTGACATCGCTTTTGACGCATAGAGCGCATACGTGTTCGGATATTTGTCTAAAAATGCGCTCCGGACGAGGCCGAGGCGGCTCTCGAGTTCCGGTTCGCTCATGATATAGAGCGGCGTCCCATATGTCGCTTGAAGTTCACGAACGGACACGCCCTCGATCATACAAACTGATTGGTTGGTGGTGTACATACATTTCCTCCTTCATAGCGATGCGGGACACGCCATGAGCGTGCGCATAATTGTTCCGAGTTATTCGCATAACCCGTCCGCGTGATGTCGTCGATTTTCGTCGTGTTCCCGTACAATTCGACACGGTCCCCGATTTGAACCGACGCATCAACGCGTAAAAAGCTGTGACTCATAAAGATGTTGCTCACGAACGGGAACGCCTTCTCCTGAATGTGGACCGGTAAATGGCGCCGGGCCCGCATGAGCCCGTCCCCATAACCGACCGGAAGCACGGCGATGCGTTCTCTCGTTTCGGCCGTATAGCCCGTCCCGTATCCGACGTGCGCACCGGCTTCGATGTCATGGATGGCGATGACTTCCGTCTCCCAACGAAATGCCGGGATGAGCCAATCGACCGGTTCCACGGAAGAGTAGCCATACAAGAAGATGCCGACGCGGACGTGTGTGCAGTGACCGAGGCGCGGGTCGGCTTGGAGCGTGGCCGCGCTATTGGCCGCGTGCACCACTTCAAACGTTTGCCGTTCCATCAGTCGCGTCGACCAGTCGGCGAACCGTTCCACGTGGACGCTATGCTCAATTTCTGCATTGTCCGCATCGGCGAGCGGAAAGTGTGTGCATAATCCGACGAGGTCAAGCCCTTCGTCTTGGCAATACGCGAGAATGGCGAGCGCTTCGTCATACGTCTTCGCACCGAAACGGTTCATGCCGACGTCTAGCTTCAAATGAAGACGAACGCCGTCCAATTGACTGCGCTGTGCGACGAGCCAGTCGTAGGAACCGATGGCGACGTCAAGCTGTTGCTCGTGCACACTCGTCCATTCATAGACAGGATTCATGACGAGCACGCGGGCATCCGGTGCGCTTGACCGGACTTCCGTCGCCTCATCGAGCGTCGTCACCATAAAGTGACGTACCCCTTCTTCGTACAGCGTCGTCACAACTGGCTTCATCCCTAAATTATAGGCGTTGTTTTTCACGACGGCGAACACCGGTCGGCCGAGCGCCTCAATCCGACGTTTGTTTTCGCGAATCGCATTCAAGTCAATTGTGACTCCCATACAAAAACTCCTTTACTCTTTCACTGCTGCTTTGACGAACGTGACCCAGTCACGACGGTGCTCGATTTGCCCCGTCACCGCTTCACGATAACGGGTGAGCATGTTCGTTGCGACCGTCTGCACGCCGCCTCCGATTGAAATGTTGTCGACTTCGATGACACTCGTCACTTCAGCCGCTGTACCTGTCAAGAAAATCTCATCCGCGACATAGAGCTCGTCCCGTCCGATATGACGTTCGATGACTTCGAACCCTTCTTCACGGGCAAGGTCGATCACCGTTTGACGCGTGATGCCGTCAAGCACTGAACAGTCGAGTGACGGTGTGAAAATCTTTTTCCCTTTGACGAGGAAGATGTTGGCGACGCTCGCCTCGCTGACGTTCCCGTTCATGTCGAGAGCGATCGCTTCATCGTAACCGTCTCGTACCGCCTCCCCTTTAAGGAGTTGCGAGTTCATATAGTTGGCCGCCGCTTTTGCCTGCATCGGCATCATCGTCGAAGATACGCGACGATACGAAGCGACTTTCGCCCGGATGCCGACCGTCTTACTGAAATACTCGCCGAGCGGCCAGCACGAGATTGCGACATGTACTTTCGTTTCCTGTGTCGGCATGAGTGCCTGCCAAGGTGTGCCGAGGAAAACGAATGGGCGAATGTAACAAGCTTCGAATCCATTGCGCTCAATCAATTCGATTGTCGCTTGCTCGAGCTCATCGACCGTATAAGGTAAGTCGACATGATAGTACGCACATGAACGCACGAGTCGCTCTAAATGTTCGCGGAGTCGGAAGATGGCCGGGCCTTCCTCTGTGTGATACGCCCGAATCCCTTCAAAAAAGCCGCTGCCATAGTGAATCGCGTGCGTCATGATGCTCGTGTTCGCATCCGTCGGCTCGATCCAAGCTCCGTCTTGCCACATCCATTGTCCATACTGTTCCATCGTTCAACTCTCCCATTCATTTTTGATATTTTCTGTCTATTATACGTTACAGGGAGCGTAAGTCATCAACAAGTTGTGTTTTTTCTGCTGTTTTTTCATCTTTTTGCTTAATGTTGCGGGCAGGCGTACCGGCGACGACGACGCCTGGCGGTACGTCTTGTGTGACGACACTACCGGCTGCGACGACCGCGTTCTCTCCGACACGGACGCCCTCCAAGATGACCGCGTTCGCACCGATCATGACACCGTCTTCGATGATGACCGGGTCTTTTGAAGGTGGTTCAAGGACGCCTGCGACAACTGCGCCGGCTCCAAGGTGGACGTTTTTCCCGAGTGTGCCGCGGGCGCCGATGACCGCGTTCATGTCGACCATCGAACCGTCTCCGATGACCGCTCCGATATTGACGACCGCACCCATCATCACGACGGCATTGTTCCCGATTTGAACGTGATCGCGGATGAATGAGCCTGGCTCGATGCGCGCATTGAGTTGAGTTGTGTCAAGCATTGGAACGGCACTATTGCGGCGATCAAACTCGAGGTGGGAATCCGTGATGACCGACGCGTTCGTTTCAAGGAACGCAGCCGCACGTTCTGCTGTCGTCAAGAACAGCTTCGACTCATCCGATCCGAACGCTTTCGCGTCCTCGATTGTGAGACCGGCCAATTGGCCGTTGACGTATAATTTGACTGGCGTTTCTTTCTTGGCATCTTTAATGTATTGCGCGATTTCATAAGCGTTTGTGAGTAACATGAGTAGCCTCCTCGTATAGGTTCGTTAAATTGTAAAGTCCGGCCGGGCGGTCGAGAATCGTCGCCGCCGCAGCGAGTGCCCCGTTCGCGAAGACGCGTTTCGACAGGGCCGTGTGTTTCAATTCAAGCATTTCATCGTCCCCGGCAAAGAGGACGGTGTGTTCACCGAAAATCGTACCGCCACGCACCGAGTGCATGCCGAGTTCGTTTGCTTCCCGCGCTTCGCGGCGTGGCGTCCGGTCATATACCGGTGTGACGTCACGTTTCGCTTCGATGGCACGGGCGAGCAACTCCGCCGTCCCGCTTGGTGCGTCGACTTTCTTCCGGTGGTGCGCCTCAATCACTTCGATGTCATAACCGAGCGTGAGCGGGACGAGCTGGTCTAATAACTGTTTTAACAGCGCGATTCCATAAGACGTGTTATACGACTGGAAGATTGGAATCGCGCGTGACGCTTCCTCGATTTTCGCGAGTTCGGCTTCCGAGAAGCCGGTCGTCGCGATAACGAGCGGGACTTTATTCGCTTTTCCGTAAGCGAGCACGTCATCTAACAGCGCCGGGTTCGAGAAGTCGATGACGACATCGATGTCCGCCTCGACGTCTCGCAGTGACGTCGGATGTTCGCCGCCCGCCGGTGAGACGATGGCGGCGACGTTCAAGTTTTGTGTATGGGCGACTTCTTCGACGATCTGACCCATCGCCCCGTATCCATGAATGAGTAAGTTCACTGTCTCACCTCGTTGAACTGCTCCATTGCCGATAACAACCGTGCCTCGGCCGTCGCGCTCATCGGGACGAGCGGGAGACGTGGTTCACCGAAGCCGAAGCCGCGCGCATTGAGTGCGGCTTTGACCGGAATCGGGTTCACTTCCGCGAACAGTTCATCGATGACTGGAAGCAAACGAATTTGCCACTTGCGTGCCGTTTCCAAGTCTCCGGCAAGGAGCGCCTCGGCGAGTGCGACGGTCGCACCTGGATAGACGTTTGAGAGGACCGAGACGACGCCTTGTGCGCCCCATGCCATGTACGGCAAGATTTGATCGTCATTGCCGCAATAGACCGGGAAGCCTTCCGGTAAGTGGGCCATCATTTGGGCCATGACCGAGATATCCCCGCTCGCTTCTTTGAGCGCAGCGATGCGCGGATGGTCAGCGAGTTCCCTGACCGTCGCCGGTTCGAGGGCGACACCGGTGCGTGACGGCACGTTGTAGAGCATGAGCGGAATCGGTGACGCATCCGCAATCGCTGTGAAGTGCGCGATGAGTCCGGCTTGCGTCGACTTGTTGTAGTACGGTGTGACGACCATCGCCATCTCAGCGCCGAGTTCAGCGGCACGCTTCGTCTTTTCGATGCTGAGCGCCGTGTTGTTCGACCCGGTTCCGGCGATGATGACGGCACGTCCTTTTGCGACGGCGATCGCTTTCGTAAGGAGCGTCTCGAACTCTGCGTCCGTGATCGTCATTCCTTCACCTGTCGTGCCTCCGATGACAAGCCCGCTCACCCCTTCTTGGATTTGTTCTTCAATCAACGCTTCCCATGCGGGAAGGTTTAGCGACCCGTCTTGTTGAAACGGTGTGGCGAGTGCAGTTGCGACTCCTGTGAACATATGATCTCCTCCTTATTTTGTGGCGGTCTGGCCAATCATGCATTGGGCGATTTGTACAGCGTTCGCCGCGGCACCTTTTCGAACGTTATCGGCGACGCACCAGAGATGGAACGTGTTCGGTTGCGACTCGTCGACGCGGACGCGTCCGACGTAGACGTCGTCCGTCCCGTTCGCATCGAGCGGTGTCGGATAGACAAGCTCACTCGGGTTGTCCATAAGGACGATGCCCGGTGCGTCACTGAGCACCGCTTTCACTTCAGCGAGCGTCGCCGTACGGTCGAGCGTCACCGTGATCGAGACGGCGTGGCTATTACGGACCGGGACACGGACACACGTAGCCGTGACACCGAGGTTCGGTGCGTTCAAGATTTTGCGCGTCTCGTCAATCATCTTCTGTTCTTCTTTCGTATAACCGTTGTCTAAAAAGACGTCGATATGCGGCAACACGTTGTCGTAAATCGGATACGGGTAGTTTTGTGGTTCTTCCCCGCGGCTTCCGCGCTCTAAATCTTCAATTCCTTTTTGGCCCGACCCTGAGACCGCTTGATACGATGTATAGGCGACGCGCGTCAAGCCGTATACTTCAGCGAGCGGGGCAAGCGCGACGACCGATTGAATCGTCGAACAGTTCGGGTTGGCGATGAGCGTTTTCTCCGGGCTCAGCTCGACACGGTTCACTTCCGGGACGATAAGCGGAATGTCCGCCTGCATCCGGAACGCGCTCGAGTTGTCGATGACGATGACGCCTTGTTCGCTAAGCCGAGGCGCATACTGTTCACTCAAGCTCCCACCGGCCGAGAAGAGCGCGATGTCGATCGGGTCCGCGTAAATCGCGTCCGAGAGTTCTCGGATGACGACGTCCTGGCCGTTCACGGTCACTGTTTTTCCAGCCGAGCGGGCCGATGCGTAAAGCAACAGCTCGCTAATCGGGAATTCATATTCTGTCAATACGTCAATCATCTTTTGGCCGACGGCACCGGTCGCGCCGACGACGGCTACGTTATACATGTCGCGTCCTCCTTATAATTTGAAGCGTGTCGCGATGGCCGCGACGGCTGCTTCGACGTCTTGTTCGTTAATCGTGTATGAGATGCTGATCTCGGAAGTCGTGACCTGGTAGAACGGGATGCCGCTCTCACGGAACGTCGCGAACAATTCAGAGGCGACACCCGTCGCGTCGCGCATCCCGATCCCGACGACCGAGATTTTCGCATGCTCGGTATGGCGGTCAATCTTGATTTGCGGGAACGATTCCGTCAACTCGGCGAGCGCTTCTTCAAGGAACGCCTCTTCATCGAGCGGGCACGTGAACGAGAGGAATACTTCCCCGTCGAACGCCGTCTGACTGATCATATCGATATTGACATGGCGCTGTGACAATTTCTCGAAAATATCGGCAACCCCTGCCACCGAATGCGGGATGTGTTTAATCGAGACGCTGAGCACGTTTTTCACGACGCTCACGCTCGTCACCGCTTTTTGTTCCATTGCTTGGGTCATATCCATAATCCACGTTCCTCCTTCGCTCGCAAGCGTCTTTCCTACAAAAATGTTCACATCGTATTTTTTCGCGAGCTCGACGCTGCGCATTTCCATCACTTTCGAGCCGAGCGCGCTCATCTCCATCATCTCGTCGTATGAGACGGTATCCAACCGGCGCGCTTCTTTATGGATGCGCGGGTCGGCCGTGTAGACGCCGGCGACGTCTGTGTAAATCTCACAGCGTTTACTGAGGACGGCCGCTAAAGCGACGGCCGTCGTGTCCGAGCCGCCACGACCAAGCGTCGTGACGTCACCGAATTCGTTGACACCTTGGAAACCGGCGACGATGACGACGTCGTACGTCCGGAGCTTCTCTTCGAGCACTTCTTTACGGATTGCCTTAATCTTACTTTTTGTATGGATACCCATCGTATCGATTCCGGCCTGCTGTCCGGTGAGTGAGATGGCCGCGACGCCTCGCGAGTTCAACGCGATGCTCAGCAGGCTGATCGTCTGTTCTTCTCCGACGGCGAGCAAGCGATCGAGTTCTCGAATCGTCGGCCGTTCCGTAATCTGTTTTGCGAGTGACAAGAGTGAATCCGTCGTTTTGCCCATCGCAGATACGACGACGACGAGCTTCTCACCGGCCTCAGCTCGGGTTTGCAAGTACTCAGAAATTGCCTGAATCTGTTCGATTGTGGCAACGGAGCTGCCTCCAAATTTTAATACGGTTGTCATCAAGTTCCCCACTTTCATGATGTCCACCAACAGAAAAAGCGGCAGACCGGTAGGAAGCACTCTCCCTACGGCCTGCCGCTTGTACGCGCAGTTGAAAAACGATTAAAGAATCGTTCCGTAGATAGCGCTCCATGGCATTTCATCCATGGCAGTGTAGGCGTTATTCACGACTACCCCAGCCTTCGTTCGTACGCATGCGAACGTCGACTTCGGCGAAATTCCCCTTTCGGCCCGATCCGGAATGCGTCCGTCTCGATCAAGCTTACTCATGTCATTCGCAACCTCTATCTGTCAGTTGTTAGTTTTAGTTATAACAAATGAAAAACGACTTGCCAACCTTTTTTTAGAAAAAAGGAAAATTTCTAAAAAGCATTACCACGTCTTTTTCATCATCCGGTGCGGGATATTCGCATCTAAAAACTCGTCGCCATACGCCTCATACCCGAGCCGCTCGTAGAACGGGAGCGCCGTCAGTTGAGCCCCGAGCTTCAGCGTATGGATGCCTTGGCTGTTCGCGACGCGCTCAATCTCGAACATGACTTCCTGGGCATACCCGTTCCCGCGCGCCGTCTTCAATGTCGCGACGCGTTCGACTTTCCCGACGCCGTCTTCAACCAGCCGCAGCCGGGCCGTCGTTACCGGAACGTCTTCGACCGTTCCGACGACGTGGACACAGACCGAGTCGAGTTCATCATATTCGAGTGCCGGGTCGATGCCTTGCTCTTCGATGAAGACGACTTCTCGGACGTGTCGCGCTTGTTCAATCAACGTGTCTGTCTGACCGTGCTTCACTATTAACATGAGACGACCCCTTCCTGTAAACGTTTGACGACTTCTGCCGTCGCCTTCTCTAAGTCGAGCACCGACTCGAATCGTGCCTGCGCTTGTTTATGGCTGCCACCGCCTCGGCCAATCCCGAGGTCGTCGAGCGCCCGTTTCAAAAACTTTCCGATGGCGATGTCGTGCGTCCCGTCATGCATGAGAATCAACTTTTGGGCCGTATGATTGGCCCCGACGGCAATCCGTCCGGTCGCGGCGATCCGTTCGATAATCATCGTTGTGAGCGTCTCGCCTTCGGTCTTGCCGATATGTGTGATCACGTAATTGTCTTCTTGTAAGAAGGCGGCCACTTTCGCCTTGGCGACCCGGGCCTCAAGCGCCTTCACTTCTTTCTCACGCTCAATCCGAGCGTTCCGTTCTTCAAGGACGCGGGCCGCGACGGTCTCGTTCGTCGTCGACAACGTCTGATGGACCGTCCGAAGTGCTGTGCGTGCCGATTGAGTTTCCCGGATTGCCCGCCGACCGGCAACGTATGTCAAACGGATGTTCCCTCGGACTTTTTTCAAAGCCGTCACGTGTACGAAACCGAGTTGTCCGGTCGATGCGACATGAGTCCCGCCGCATGCGTTATAGTCAAGACCCTCGACTTCGACGATGCGAATCATCCCGGTCCGGTCCGTCGGCTTTCGCAACTTCGTCTGATCCACTTCACTAACATCAAGCTGACGGATGTGAATCGGACGGTTTTCGTAAATGACCGTCGCCACGTCTTGCTCGAGTTGCTCGATTTGCGACCAGTCGAACGCATGCGTCCCAATCTCAATCGAGGCGTCATCGGTTCCGATACCGAAACTGAGCGTCTCGATGCCGTATCGGTCTTCAAGGATGGCCGTCAACACGTGTTGCGCCGTATGTTGGATGGAGTGGTCGCGACGTGTCGCTACGTCGACTTGTGCAGTCACTGCTGTACCGACTTCAATCGGTCGCTCTAGCAAATGCCACACGACGCCGTCGATTTGTTGAACATCGTGTACCGCTTCGTCTGCGATTGTTCCGGCATCAGCCGGTTGTCCGCCGCCTTCCGCATAAAAGTGCGTCTCTTCAAGAGCGATCCAATGGCCACGCTTATCTTCTTTATGTGCTGTTACGGTCGTTTGTCCTTGCCATCCGGTCATAACTGTAACCTCTTTTCTCTATAATGTGTTCAGACAACTAGTTTGATTTAGTCTATAATAAGGCATAATCCTTATGAGTCAGGAGCGATTGAGATGTTACAGATTGATAAAAAATCCCCGCTTCCTATTTATTATCAAATCGAATCTTATTTAAAGCAACAAATAGATGACGGGTTTCTGCAACCCGGTGATCTCATCCCGTCCGAACGCGAGTTTTCCGAGACGTACGATGTCAGCCGGATGACCGTCCGCCAAGCGATCAAAAACTTAGTCAATGACGGCTATCTCCATCGTCAAAAAGGGCGCGGCACGTTCGTCGCGACGAACAAAATCTCGATGACACTCTCCGGTTTGACGAGTTTCACCGAAGAAATCAAACACCGCGGTATGCGGCCGTATTCACGCCTGCTCTCGTTCCAAACGATTCCGGCCCCGTATAAAGTATCACGTCGCTTGAGCGTCGCGCTCGACACCCCGGTGTACGAGATGAAACGCCTTCGCTTGGCCGACGAGCAAGTGCTCGCCCTCGAGACGGCCTACATCCCTGTCTCCTTATTACCCGAGTTGACGAAAGAGGACGCCACCGGGTCAATCTATGAATATGCCGAGCAAGCAGGGCTCCATTTGAAAAATGCGACGCAGACGCTTGAAGCCCGAAGTGCCGGTGAGGAAGAAGCCGAACTCTTGACGATTGAGCCGGGGGCACCGGTGCTCTTAATCGATCAACGGACGTACCTCGATAGCGGAGACATGTTCGAATATAGCCGCTCGTTGTTCCGTGGCGACGCCTACTCGTTCACGGTCGCGATGGAGCGGTCATAATAAAAACGATTTGCCGAGGTGGCAAATCGTTTTTATTGTGCTTCATATGTGATTCCAGATGGGTCGTACATATACGACTCGAGCTCTGAGTCGGTCATCGCCTGCACTTCGTTTCCGGCATCCGCTTGTTGGACACGGTAACGGACCTCATCGAGCAATGGCTCGTTCAAGAAGTAGTAGAAATGTCCGTCACTGGCGCGGGCACCTTCACCCGTCAACTGGTATTGCACCGTGTTGTTGAGCGCACCGACGTCTTCAATCAAGCGCATGTAGTCGTTCGGTCCGAGCGTCGTCTGCATATTGTCACCGACGGCCTTCAACACTTTATCGTAGTTGTTGAGGAGCGACGTCCCGAGCGACTGTTCGAGCACGGCGTTGATGACTTCCATCTGACGTTGACCGCGGCCGATGTCACCGCGTGGGTCGTCATAGCGGTTGCGGACGTAAGCGAGCGCTTCTTCACCGGTCAATTGCTGGAGGCCGGCCTCGACTTCGACGACCTCACGCGAAGCGTCGTAGCTGTTTTGTTTCGACGAGAACGGGACGTCAATCTCGACACCGCCGACGGCATCGATAAAGTCGACGAACCCTTGGAAGTTGAGTGAGACGACGTGGTCAATCTCAATCCCGACGAGGTTTTCGACCGTCTTCGTTGACATCCGCATACCGTTGTTCGGGTTCGACTCGTCCATCGAACCGAAGTAATAGGCGTGCGTGATTTTGTCTTGGTCAAGACCTGTCTTCCCGTACGGAATGTTGTAGCCGGTATAGTCGATGTTGACGTATGAGTCACGCGGGATGCTAAGCATCGTCGTCTGTTTTTCTTTCTTGTTCAAGATGACGACGATCATGACGTCAGAACGTCCGTATTCACCACGTGCTTTCTTCTGGGGCGATAAATCCGTCCCGAGCACGAGGAAGCTTTCAGTATCTTCTTTATCAAACCGGGTCGGTTCTACCATCGGGTCGTCGTCAAGTGTCACTTGTGTCCCCGACAACATGTTGTGTGCTTTATAAAAGGCTGTCCCATACATGCTCGAGCCGGCGATGATGACGATGAGTAATACTGCACTGAACAGTTTATAAAACGCAGACGGTCCTGTGCGACGTCTACGAGCCTGGGTTCTTGAATTCATATGTTTCTCCTTCACGGTCGAATGATACGAGCTTCACTTATTATAGAGGAAACGATACCGTTTGTCGAAAACGTTTTGATGACAAATTCATTTCCATACAATTTCCCACAAATAAAAAACCTGCGGACTGATGTCCGCAGGAGTCAAGCTCGGATAGAGAAGAAACGGGCCGCGGCCTCATTGCCTCGGGCTTGGAGCGCCTCCGCGCATCGCGACGCCGCTTCCTTGTCGAGGACGACCGTGACGCTCGGGTGGGCCTGTAGAATCGTCGCCGGCCACTCGATCGTCGGGACGCTCTCAATCATGTGATGGACCGCTTCCGCTTTTCGTGTCCCGGTCGCGACGAGGACGATCTCACGTGCGTTCATGATCGTGTCGAGGCCCATCGTAATGGCTTGGGTCGGCACTTCGTCAATCGAGTCGAAGAAACGTCGGTTCGCCTCGCGTGTCGACTCTGTCAATTCTGTCACGTGCGTCTTCGCGTCGAGCGCAGTCCCCGGCTCATTAAAGGCGATATGTCCGTTCTCGCCGATTCCGAGCAACTGCAGGTCGACACCGATCGAACGGACGAGCGCCTCGTAACGTGCCGTCTCTTGTTCCGGGTCGGGCGCGTCCCCGCGTGGCACATGGCTCTCCTTGAACGGCACGTCATCGAACAGCTTCTCTTCCATGAAGTGATGATAGCTTTGAGGGTGGTCCGGCGCGAGCCCGATATATTCATCCAAATTGACGCTCGTCACATGGCTGCAATCCAATCGGTCTTGTTTGAACATTTTATACATGCCGACCGGCGTACTCCCGGTCGCAAGCCCGAGGACGAATTCACGTTTCCCGGTCAGGCGTTCTTTAATGAGCGTGTATGCAATCTGTTCGGCGTCTTGTGGTGTATTGGCGACTAAGATGTTCATGCGTGCTCCTCCTTCTGAAAGACGATTCGCCCACGGTGAATCGTCTGTTTGACTGATAACGTCTTGTCCCAGATGACGAGGTCGGCGTCAAAGCCGCTGGCGATGTTCCCTTTATGTGTCAACCCGAACTCGCGCGCTTGGTTGAGCGAAGTCATCTTCACGGCTTCTTCGGTCGTACAGCCGGTGAACGCGAGGATGTTCCGAAATGCCGCGTCCATCGTCAACACGCTTCCCGCCAAGTTGCCCGCTTCTAGACGGGCAGCCCCCGCCTCCACGATGACAGGCTGTCCGCCGAGCTCATACCGTCCATCGGGCAATCCTTTGGCCCGCATCGCATCCGTGATGACGACGAGCCCGTCTGCCCCTTTCATCCGATAGGCGAAGTCGACCATTTCCGGGCGGCTGTGAATCCCGTCCGGAATGATCTCTGCCATCACGTCCCGTTCGAGCAGGCAATAGCCGACCGTTCCGGGCTCCCGGTGATGCAGTCCGCGCATCTGATTGTATAGATGCGTCCCGTGTTTGACGCCCGCTCGCTTATTCTCGACGTATGTCGCGTTCGTGTGACCAGCCGACCCGATAGCCCCCGTCTCACGCATCACTCCCTCGAGTTCCCGTGCGCCCGGTCGCTCCGGTGCGTACGTCACGAGCCGGATATGTCCGGCTGCCTCCTGTTGCCATGAACGGAACAACTCCGCATCCGGGTCGACAATGTATTCGGCCGGTTGCGCCCCCGCGTTCTCGACGTTCACGAACGGCCCTTCTAAATGGATCCCGATGAGCGACGTATCATTCGTCTCGATGACACGGCGCGTCGCCTCGAGCGCACGCGAGATGTTCGACGGTGACTGGGTGATCGTCGTCGCAAAAAATGATGTCACGCCTTCAGCAAACATCGATTCGGCCCATTGGCGCAACGTCGTCTCGTCAGCGTCCATCGTGTCGACGTCATACCCGCCGTGGACGTGCACATCAATCATCCCAGGGGTGACGAGCGCACCGGAGACATCGTGTACCGTTTCCTCTTGTTCGACATAGTCTGACATCGAGCCGACTTGTTCGATCGTCGCCCCGTTGATTCGAATAAACCCTCGTTCAAACGTCTCGTCGCCCGAGACGATGTGTGCATTGATAATCACCATCATCAATCTCCACCTTTCTACCACTGTTCTTCCCCATTATCATAACAAATAACTAGTATAGTTGTATATACCAATTTAACCACATTGAATTTCTTTTCACGAAAGAAGACCCAATCTGTTGACGAACCAAATCGTGACATGTGATTTGGTTCATCTTCTTTTGGATTCAATGGTCCCGTGGCGCACTGCCCGACATAAAATTGAAGAAATGTAAAGACGAGAGACCTCACAAGTTCGGCCTCTCGCGGCGCTCATCCGGCGGCGCCGGAGACTCCTAAGGGGATAGCGAGCGCAGCAGCGTTACGCGATGCGGCTCCCTGCTCGCCCCTAGGAAAGCGAAGGCGCCAAGAGGATGAGTGAAATCATTCTGTTAGTCAACAAACCGAGACCCAGTCAGTCGACTGGGTCTCCCATATACTTACGATTTGATTTCAACCGGTTCCGGTTTATAACGCCGGACGATATACACGAGACGAACAAATAAGAGCACGGCCCCAGCGGCAAGTCCGGCGATGAGCCCAATCCAATACCCGTCCGGACCGACACCGAGCGGTTCGGCGAGCGTATACCCGAGCGGCAGCCCGATCACCCAGTAGGCGATGAGTGACAAGACGAGCGTCACGTTCACGTCTTTGAAACCACGCAAAATCCCTTGAATCGGCGCGGCGACCGCGTCCGACAGTTGGAAGAACACCGCGAAGATCATGAAGTGGGCGGCGAGTTCGACGACAGCCGCGTCGTTCGTGTAAATCGCGGCGACCCGTTCGTTTTGCCAGAACAAGAACGCCCCCGAGAAAATCGACACGGCCAAACAGAGCGAAAGGCCGATCTTAGCGTATCGGACCGCATCTTTTAAGCGGCGGGCCCCGAGCTCATAGCCGACGACGATTGTGAGTGCACTCGATGCGGAGAGCGGCAACATGTAGACGAACGATGCGAAGTTGATCGCCGCCTGGTGCGCGGCGACAATATTGTCGCCGTACGAACTCAACAGAAGCGTGACCGCCGCGAAGATGCTCACCTCGGCAAAGATGGCGAGCCCGATTGGCGTCCCGAGTTGCAACAGTTCTTTTTGGCGTGGCCAAAGCAGTCGTTCAAACGAGCGCAAGAAACGATACTCGAGGAACGGTTTGCCGCTTCGGACGAAAGCGAGCGCCATGAAAAATAGAAGCCAATACGTGATCGCCGAGGCGATGCCTGCCCCGATGCCACCGTAAGCCGGGACGCCGAGTTTTCCAAAGATGAAGATGTAGTTTAAACCGACGTTAATGGGTAACCCTAATAGTATAAGCAGCATCGAGACGCGCGTTTTGCCGAGTGAATCCATAAGCGTGCGTAACACGTTGAACAAGAACATCGGCAACACCCCGAACCCGAGGGCGAGCAAATACCCTTTGGCGATGCGCTTCCCTTCTTCACTCAGACCCATCCCGTCGACGGCAGTCGGCACGAGGATGAATCCGAGGATGAGCGTCGCGATGCTCAGGCCGACCGCTAAGTAGACGCCTTGGAACAACGTCCGTTGAATCTGCTGGATATTTCTCACCCCGAGCGCTTGCGCGACAATCGGCGCGACAGCGAGCAAAATCCCGCTCAGTCCCGTATAGACCGGCATCCATAGACTCGACCCGACGCCGACACCGGCCAAGTCGACCGCTCCGGCCCGGCCGGACATGACCGTGTCAAAAAAGCTGATTAAGTAAAAAGAGACTTGTGTCACCAAAATCGGATAGAAGATGGTGAAGAACAGTTTGATTTTTTCTTGAAGCGTATGTGTTTGGTACATGGACAACCCTCATCTCATTTCAGAAAGGAAACAGTAGAATGAATCAACGGAATGCGGAAAAACTAAAATATGAGTTGCTCGAGACGTGGAATACGTTCAACCATTATATGACCGAAGCGCTCACGTTTCAAAACAGTGAAGACATCCATCAGGCGCGCGTTCACCTCCGGAAGCTGTTAACGTTCATGCAACTGTACGAGACGAAACCGTCCACGTATCGTCAGCTGAAACAACTCATGGAGGCACTCGGAACGGTTCGGGACGGCGACGTACTCGTCGAGGCGCTCGAGACCGATTCGGAACTCGATATCGCTTTTCTCAACGAGATGGAGCGACAGCGTGCCGTCAATCGAACCGTACTCGCCACCCGCGTGAGCGAGAAGATGACGCCGTCACTCGACCAACAAGTGCGTCGTTTCCTCGGTGGCCAGCTGTTCCGCGCCTTCAAAAAACAAGACGCGGCGTCTTTCCTCGAGAAAGCGAAAGATGAACGAAAACGTCGCATCGCCACCCATAAAGAAGCGTCACAGATGGCCGACCGGCTCGAGACGCTTCATAAAGTCCGGCTCGCCGTGAAACGCGAGCGCTATTTGCATGAATATTTGTTGAACTATGAGGACGAGGCGTCGAAAGACCAAGTCCATAAATTAAAACGGCTCCAGACCGAGCTCGGGAACATGAACGACCACCATCAGTTATTGTTGCGCTGGTCCGCGTTCACCCCGCCCGAAGAGCTGAGTGCCGCATATGAATCGAAACTGCGCCAACTCGAGGCAGAACTCGACGAATCGGTCAACGCTGTCAAGCTTTAACGTGACGTATAGCGTTCGACGAGCAGTTCAAGCAACTTCATCCCGGCAATCGAGTTCCCTTTCGAGTCGAGGGCGGGACCGAAAATTCCGAATCCGACATCGCTCAGCCCGAGCTCATGCTTGCCGGTCGCGAGAATCGCACCCGACACGCCACTCTTACCAGGAAGTCCGACGCGGACGGCGAACTCGCCCGAAGCATCGTACATGCCGCACGTCGTCATGATCGCTTTGACGATTCGGACGACACGGCGCGGAATCAACTCTTCGCCTGTCACCGGGTCCTCGCCGTTACCGGATAGAATCCGGCCGATGCGAGCCAAGTCAAAACAATCGATTTCGATGGCACATTGCTTCGTGTATACATCGATAATCTCATCGACGTCTCCTTCGACGATGCCGTGATGACGCATGAAATAAAGCAAGGCCCGGTTCAAGTCGGTCGTCTCGTATTCCGAGCGGGCGACTTTTTCGTTGTAGCGCACCTCTTCGACAGGCACGTTTAATAACGTCGCCAAAAATTGACGAAACTGATAAATCTTCAGCTCGGCCGTGTCGCCTAAAATCATACTCGTGACGGCGAGCGCCCCGGCGTTGATCATCGGGTTGAGTGGTTTTGACGGCACCGTCTCTTCAAGTTTTGCAATCGAGTTGAACGCATCCCCGGTCGGCTCCATCCCCACTTTCGAGAACACATAGTCTTCGCCAAACTCCATCAAGACATAACAGAGCGTGAGCGCCTTCGAGACGCTTTGAATCGTGAATTTATGATGGACGTCACCCGCATGGATGTAAGAACCGTCAGGCAGACAAATCGCCACGCCGAGTAAATCGTCTTTCACATGAGCCAGCTCGGGAATATAATCGGCCACTTTCCCTTGAGCCGTATACGGACGACACTCGTCGACCAAATGCGCCAACTGCTGTTCTAATACGTTCATCATCATCACCTCATATCCGATAGTTTACAACCGGGTCATCTTACCACATCTTCTCGCGGTTATCCATCCGGCGGCCCGTCATCTTTATACCACTTGTCATCGGCCCATAGAATTGGCGGACTCTCTTCGTCGCCCTCGAGCTTGTCGCCGTGCCGATTCATCACGAGGATGAACGTGATGACGCCTACGATGACGACGGACGCCATCAGCCAGAATGAGAGCATGGCAGTTCCTCCTTTTCATTCGTGACAGTTTTGTCTAACAACGGCGTGATACTTATCCTATGTCTCGTTGCCGATTCTCGGTACCGTTAAGCGTGAGACTATACGGAAATGGGTGAATGAATTGAAACAGATTGCAATCATCGGCGGCGGAATCACCGGGCTTGCCGCCGCCTATTACGCCAAACAAGCCGGGGCGCACGTCACACTCTATGAGGCGAACGATCGACTTGGAGGGAAAATCAAAACGATTCATCGGGACGGATTCGTCCTCGAGTGCGGACCCGACGGCTATATGGCCCGGAAACCGACGCTGCCCGACTTGATTCAAGAGCTCGGCTTAGACGGGCAGCTGGTTCGTTCGAAGACTGGGACGTCGTACATCTATGTCCGTCAAAAACTGCGTCAAATGCCGGACGGTTCCGTCATGGGCATCCCGACAAAGTTTTGGCCGATGGTCAAGACCGACTTATTCACGTGGCGCGGCAAGTTCCGGGCCGGGCTCGACCTCGTGCTTCCGCGCGTCTATCACGGCACAGACATCTCGCTCGACACGTTCTTCCGTACCCGGCTCGGTCCTGAAGTCGTCGAGTCGATGATCGAACCGCTCTTGTCGGGCATTTATAACGGGACGCTCCAAGACATGAGCATCGAGTCTACTTTTCCTCAGTTTATCACGATTGAACGGAAAAAACGTAGCCTGATCCTCGGCATGAAAGCATTGACACCGCCCGTTCAAGCCGGGGCCACACCTCGTGAGGCAGGGAAGTTCTTGTCGCTCCGTAACGGGCTCGGCACATTGACTGAAGCGCTCCGACCGGCCATCGATCAGCTTTATTTGAACACACGCGTCGCCGCGATTCGCCCGCATGAAGTCGAGCTCTCGGACGGGACGGTCGAGACGTTTGACGGTATCATTCTCGCGACTTCTCCAGAGGCGCTCGGCCCGATGCTCGGATTGGCTGAAGCAGCACAGTTATCCGACTTGAAACGAACGTCTTCCTTGAACGTGCTCGCCGCCTTCAAAGAGACCGATGTCGCAGCGCTCGACGGGACCGGGTATGTCATCGCCAAACGGGAAGGCAACGCACTGACCGCCTGCAGCTGGATGCATAAGAAGTGGCCGCACATGGCACCTGCGGGTATGGCGCTCCTACGCGTCTATATCGGATCCGAGCACGTGCCTCCCCTGTTGAAGGAAGACGACGAGACGATTGCCGCGTTTGCCTTAGACGAGCTACGAACGATTCAACACGTCGGGAAGCCGCTCTTCACGAAAGTCGAACGGCACCTCGATACGATGCCCCAATATGAAGTCGGCCATAAAGCGTACGTCCGTTCCTTCAATCGTGCCCTCGCCGCACTGGACGGGGTCGAGGCGTGCGGCGCGATTCTTGACGGGGTCGGATTGCCGGACTGTGTCGATTCGGCCAAACGGGCCGTCGAACGTCTGAACGTAACGCCAGAGGTGCTCGTATGAGCGGAATCGATTACAACGTCAATCCGTTCATCGTCATTTGGGAAGTGACGCGCGCCTGCGCGTTGTCATGCCTTCATTGCCGGGCCGAAGCCCAATATCATCGGTATCCCGATGAACTCGATACCGATCAGGCGAAAGCACTCATCCGTGACATTCACGCCATGGGCAACCCGATTCTTGTTTTTACCGGTGGCGACCCGCTCATGCGTGACGACTTATTCGAACTGACCCGGTACGCAGCCTCGCTCGGCATGCGCGTCTCGATGACGCCTTCGGCTACCCCACGCGTGACCCACGATGCGGTCAAGCGGGCTAAAGCGGCCGGACTTTCACGCTGGGCGTTCTCAATTGATGGACCGGACGCCAAGTCGCACGACTACTTCCGAGGCACACGCGGCAGTTTCGACCGGACATTACGCGGCATCTCGTACTTTCAACAGGAAGACATGTCATTTCAAATCAATACGACCGTCACGGAATACAACGTGGACCAACTTCCCGCGATTGCCGAACTCGTCGGTGCGCTCGGTGTCTCCGTCTGGACCCTCTTTTTCCTCGTTCCGACCGGACGCGGTTCGCTCTTACAACCGATCACGCCAGAGCGGCATGAAGAAGTGCTACGTTGGGCGTTCGCCCTCCAAGCCGAGGTCCCGTTCATCGTCTCGACGACCGAGGCCCAATTTTATCGCCGCGTCGCTAGACAAGAGAACGCGCGCCGGAAACAACTCGGGCTTCCACCCATCGGTCATCCGCACGATGATTTGGCAAAAGCGCCACGTGGGACGAACGATGGGAACGGGTTCGTCTTCATCTCACATACCGGTGACGTCCAGCCGTCCGGTTTTCTCCCGATCAAATGCGGCAACGTCAAACAGTCATCGCTCGCCGACCTTTATCGACATCATCCGGTATTCACCTCACTCCGGGACCCCGATACGCACGGAGGCAAGTGCGGGTATTGCGAATATCGTTACATCTGCGGCGGTTCGCGGGCCCGTGCGTTCGCCGTGACGGGCGACTATAAAGCCGAAGAACCGTACTGCGTCTATCAACCGTCTACGTAAAAAGAATCATTTTACATTTTTTAGGTTTATCGTATGATACATGTAAATATATTGAATTTGCTTTTACTTCGATAAAGGTGGAGATCACATGTTCGTGTATGTCCCGATTGACGGCTTGTTTTACATCGGCCTCGCACTCATCGCCTTGATTAGCTATCCGGTCGGCCATTTGATCATGCGATTTGGAAAGACCGTGAACGGCGGATTTTACTCGCTCGTCGCGGTCAGTCTCGGTTTGTTCTTTTGGCTTGTGATTTGGTTTGACGAGGCCGCGCGACAGCGTGATATGGGGACAATCCCGGTCGTCTTCAATTTTGCGTTCGCCGTCCTGTTGTATGTAACGTTTCTCGCACTCAGTTATTTCGTCCTACGCGCCGTCCATCGACGCACACGAGTCAATCACTAAAAAAGGAGCGCCGGCATCTGCTGGCGCTCCTTTCCTTAATAGGTCACGGTTGTCGGACGGAGTGTCAACTCTCCGTTCTCGACATCAATCATCACGGTCTGGCCATCCTCGACGTCACCGGCGAGGATGCTGCGGGCAAGCTTTGTCTCAATCGTCCGCTGCACATAGCGGTTAATTGGACGGGCCCCGAACTGCGGTTCATACGCCTCATCCGCGATGAACGCTTTCGCCGCGTCGGTGATTTCGATGTGAATCGAGCGGGCCGTCAAACGGCTTCCCATCCGGGCGACCGCCTTCTCGACGATTTGGCCGATTTGGTCGCGTGTGAGCGGATGGAACAGAATCGTCTCATCGACACGGTTCAAGAACTCCGGTCGGAAGTGACGACGGAGTCGCTCGATGACTTGACGTTCCTCCGCCTCATCGATGACGCCGTCTTTCGCCGCCTCGAGCAAGATGTCGGCCCCAATATTCGACGTCATGATGACAATCGTGTTCTTGAAATCGACGACTCGTCCGTGCGAGTCGGTCAAGCGACCGTCATCGAGCAACTGGAGCAAGATGTTGAACACGTCGGCGTGCGCTTTCTCGACTTCATCGAGTAGTAACACCGAGTACGGATTGCGACGGACCGCTTCCGTCAATTGACCGCCTTCCTCGTAGCCGATATAGCCCGGAGGCGCACCGACGAGACGCGACACGGCATGTTTCTCCATATACTCGCTCATGTCGAGACGAACGATATGGTCTTCCGAATCGAACATCGCCTCGGCGAGCGCTTTCCCGAGTTCCGTCTTCCCGACCCCGGTCGGCCCAAGGAAGAGGAACGACCCGATCGGGCGGTTCGGATCTTTAATGCCGGCCCGTGCTCGGATGACGGCGTCGCTGACGAGGCGAATCGCATCGTCTTGGCCGAAGACGCGTTGGTGGAGCACCGTCTCGAGGTTGAGCAACTTGTCCCGTTCCCCTTCGGTCAGCTTCGTCACCGGGATGCCCGTCCATTTCGAGACGACCTCGGCAATCTCTTCTTCCGTCACTTCCTCCCGGACGAGTTCACGCGTCACCGATCCCGCGAGACGTTCGGCTTCTTCAAGTTCACGCTCGAGTTCCGGGATACGTCCGTATTTGAGTTCCGACGCCCGGTTCAAGTCGTAGCGGCTCTCTGCCTCTTGCAGTTCGAGCTTCACTTTCTCAAGGTCGCCACGGATGTGTTGGACGCGGTGGGTCGATTCTTTCTCGTTTTCCCAACGTAGACGAAGCGCGTCCGCTTGTTCGCGTGACGAGGCGAGTTCTTGTTGAAGCGCCTCGAGCCGTTTCTTCGACGCGTCGTCGCTTTCTTTTTTGAGCGCCGCCTCTTCAATCTCGAGCTGCATGACGCGACGGACGAGTTCATCGAGTTCGGCCGGCATCGATTCCATCTCGGTCCGAATCATCGCGCACGACTCATCGACGAGGTCAATCGCTTTGTCTGGCATGAAACGGTCGGTAATGTAGCGATTCGACAAGACGGCCGCCGCGACGAGCGCGTTGTCATGAATGCGGACACCGTGGTGAATCTCGAACCGTTCTTTCAAGCCGCGTAAGATCGAGACCGTGTCTTCGACATCCGGTTCGTCGACGAGCACTTGTTGGAAGCGTCGCTCGAGTGCTGGATCTTTCTCGATATATTGACGATACTCATCGAGCGTCGTCGCCCCGATACAATGGAGCTCACCACGGGCGAGCATCGGCTTGAGCATGTTCCCGGCGTCCATCGCCCCTTCGGACTTACCGGCCCCGACGATTGTATGCAATTCATCAATGAAGAGGATGATTTTCCCTTCCGCCTCTTTCACTTCGTTCAAGACGGCTTGCAAACGCTCTTCGAACTCCCCGCGATATTTGGCACCGGCGACGAGCGAGCTCATGTCGAGGCTAAAGATCGTCTTGTCTTTCAAACTTTCCGGGACGTCCCCGCGGACGATCCGCTGGGCGAGCCCTTCGACGATGGCCGTCTTCCCGACACCCGGTTCCCCGATCAAGACGGGGTTATTCTTCGTCTTCCGGCTCAAGATGCGGATGACGCGGCGAATCTCGCTATCACGCCCGATGACAGGGTCGATTTTTCCGGTCTTCACTTCTTGAATCAAGTCACGTCCGTATTTTGTCAACACGTCATACGTCGCTTCCGGAGATTTCGAGGTGATGCGGCGATTGCCGCGGACGGCGGTGAGCGCCTCGCGTAACTTGTCCTCGGTTACCCCTTTTCGTTCGAGCATGCTTTGCGCTTGGCTTTTATTCAACAGGATGCCGAGCAACACATGTTCGACAGAGACGTATTCGTCACTCATCCCGGTCGCCTCACGTTCGGCCGTCGTCAAAACGTTCAACAGCGAGGCCGAAATCATCGGCGTCGTCGGATTTTGCAACTTCGGCGCATTTTTAAGCGCCATCGCCACTTCGGCTTCAATCTCTGCGACGTTTAACTCCATCTTCTGCAACAAAAGTGGGATGATGCCGTCCGTTTGCGAGATCATCGATGCCAAGACGTGCCATTCGTTCATCTCACTATGGTGATACTGTTTCGCGAGCGCTTGTGAACTGACGATGCTTTCATGCGCTTTATCGGTAAATCGATTGAAATCCATCCCGTTTCCTCCTTATGTTCAGCGTTCAAGTTGTTCATAAACAGATCGGTGGGCGGCGTCGAGTGGCAAGTCGACCTCGAGCTGGACGAACAAGTCAGACCGGACTTTCGAGGTCGTCATAAAGCCACGTCCTGGAATCCGCATCCGTTGCCCTGGACGCGAACCCGGTTTCACTTTCAATTTCACGCGGCCCCCGTCGAGCGTCGCGACGATGACTTCCGTCCCATCCAGAAACGCGAGCGGGCGCAGTCGTTTGACGGTAATCACGTTCGCACCTTCCCGATGATACGCCTCGTCGTCCGTGAAATGGAGCTCGACGTAGACGTCGCCGCGGTCGCCGGACTGCCCGACTTTGCTGCTCTTCCCTTTTAGGCGTAGCTTTTGTCCCTCATAGGCCCCTTGGGGGAGCTTCACGTTCACTGTCCCCGACTGGAGACGCAAACTCACTTTCGCATCTTTCGTCAATTGACTGAGCGGTACGTTGACGCGTACCGTCTCATCCAAGTCTTCCTCGACGGCTTGATTGAAGAAACTGCCGAACATGTCCTCGAACCCGAACGTCCGGGACGTCGTCCGTGAGCCGCCCCCGAATTGTCGGAACAAGTCCTCAAACTGGGCCGAACCTTCTCCGTACCCATCTCCGCTATATGTCCCGCCACCAAACGTCGGTCCTTCCGCACTTCCGTAGCGGTCATAATTTGCTTTTTTCTCTGGGTCGCTCAATACGTCAAACGCTTCTTGAATCGCCTTGAACTTGTCTTGTGCGCCCGGGTCTTTATTTACGTCCGGATGGTATTGTTTGGCCAACTTTCGATATGCTCGTTTAATGTCCTGCTCGGATGCCTGCCTCGACACGCCGAGGACGTCATAATAGTTTTTTGCCATTTCGTTTCACCTCACCTATCCCTTTCCCGATTCTGTTAAGTCTATTCTACCCAATTGGTCAAATAAGGTCAAAGATTACCCTCACTATTTTATACGAAAAAAAGAAGGACTTCGTTTCAAAACGAAGCCCTTTCTCTTAGAAATATACCTTTGGATTCGACATGCCTTCTTCAAACACAATCGTGACTTCTGGGTTGCCTCCGAGCGAAGTAACGTTAATCCGAATCGGGACGCTGCGATTGTATTCCCAGCGGTTCTCGAGCAAACCGACGATATGTTGCGTGAAGCCGACGAGTTCGGCGCGACTATAGAACTGAATCGGGATATCAATCTCTAGCCGTGACAAGTCACCGTTTTGATAGAATCCTTTGCCGATCATCCCACTAAAGTCAGGGAAGACGTCGGCGATCCGGTCACTGAACAACGTGAACTTTTGAGAGTCGTCGCGCACTTCGTTCGTCGCCTCACGTGACGGGAAGTAGTAATAACGCTCATCGATTGCTTTCCAATCACCTGAGGCGATTTGATCCGACTTGCCGACGAAAGCCGACTTGATGTAGTTTCCGGGTGTCGGCGAGCCTTGCGAAGCCTTCATATATAACGCCACGTTAATATCGAGATCTTTGAAATCTTCCCGTTCCCGCAGTTGCGTCACGAGTTCATTCGCCATCCGCTCGCCTTCCGCGATGACTTTGCTCTCGTCCAATCGCTCGGTATATGTCGGCCCGAAGTTTGGAGCTTGGAAGACGTACTCCCGGTTCAAGATGAGCGCGAACGAGACACCGCCGAGCGTATAGCCGTTATCGGCTCGTTGCATGTAGTTCTGTTCGACGAGCGAGGCGAGATAGAGCGGCGATTCTTTGTTCGCGTCGACAAAATCAGCCTCCGAGACTTCCGCCGTCCCGTTCTGGTAGGCAGGGTTGAGTGGGACGAAGGCGCCATCTTCCTGCTCTTTGCTCTTACGACCGAGAAGCTGTAACACGTCGGTGTTCGTCAAGAGCTGACCTTCTTGATACGCGAACTGGTCCGGATTGAACGCTCCAGTCGAATGACGCATCAAGCCGAGCTCGACTTCTTCAAGCTCGAGCGAGGAACTAACTTGACGCTGTGCGAGTCCACGGGCGGCGGCCGGTTTGAACGGAATCACCATCTGATAGTATGAATCACGGGCCTCAATGGCAGGGGTGACCCCTTCTGACACCGTCTCATTCCCGGTCGGCGTCGCTTCTTCTTCCCCCATCGGGATCTTCATTGAACATCCACTGAGTAGCAAACTGGCGGCCACTGCGGGAATGACGAGTTGTTTCCATTTCATCTATAGTTAACTCCTTTTACAAGTCGATTCCTCATACACTTTTTCTATTATAGCAAAATCGACCGCTGAAAAAAGTGTCGAAGCGGAATCAGTCCACTAGACAAAAAATCCTCCGGCGCTTGAGCCGGAGGAAGACGCGTTATGCTTTATTCGACGGGCGCCGTCGATGTGTCAACACGAACAGCCCGAGGATGAGGAACACGAGACCGAGCGCCGTCACCCATGTACTCGTCGAACCTGTCATCGGAAGCGTGCCCTGTGTCGGTGTTGTCGGTGTCGTCGGTGCTGGGACGTACGCGCTGTCATCTTCCCGTTCAGGAATGGCTTGTTTGACATGCACCGTCGCCTCGGCCGAGCGAGAGACGCGATTGCCGCTCACTTCGAATGTGAAGGTTACCCGATTCGTCAACGTCTCGCCAGCTCGTACATCATAAGATGGCAATAAGACTTTCTCCATCTCCAAGACGATTTCTTCACCGGGTATGAGGCCGTTCTCGACTTCCGCCAGGGCACGCATGCCGTCGCGTAACGTCTCGGTCGTCTCACGCTGTTCTGCAACGGTCAACGCCCCGCTCGTCCATTCTTCCATCACGTCGACGAAATGGAGTGTGACGTTCGACGTGTTTGTGATTGTATACGTGTAAATGATCGTGTCACCCGGGTGCACCGTTTTAGGAGTCGCCTCTTTTGTCACGGTGAAGTCGATCCGGTTCAACAAGACGATTTGTTGGCTCTCGGCATCAATCACGCGACCGTATTCGTCAGTCGCGGCCACTCGGAAGATATTCCCGATTTCAGGATAGGTCGCCGCGTCGTAATCGTCCGGCACGTCAAGGTTGACTGTCGTTTCAACCCGTTCGAACGGAGCGAGCCCGTCCTCTCCAATCAACCCGTCGAGTCTCGTCTGCAACGTCTCATTGAATGCGCGGACGGCTTCGGTGCTGATGCCACCGTCAAAGAATTCATCTTCAATCGAAGTGATCGTGAGCGATGTCTCCCCAGTGTTCTCGATGACGAACGTGTACGGGATCATCCCGCCGACGACGGCTTGATCGATATTCGCTTCTTTTCCGACCTCAAGTCCAATCATTTGGTTTGGCACGACGGTCACCGTCACGTTTGCACAGTCGTTCGGGATGTCTTGGCTTTCGACACCGATACAAAACGTGTTCGTCACATCCGTCTCCATCTCAACGTCTGGGGCGAACGTGTCAAACTGAATCGTCGTCGTCCCGACCGGTATGACCGGGAACGTCCAATAGAAGGCGGGCGGGCCGCTGACGACGGTCGGGACGGGCGTCTCCACACCTTCCGGACCAATCACTTCAACCGAATCCGTGACGACCGTCAACGCTTCCGGTACCGTGTCCGACACCGAGAAGTTTTCAATCGGTGCCCCTGTCACGTTGATGATGAGTCGATACGTCAACAAGTCGCCTGCGAGCACTTCCGTGATTTCGCCGTCCGCCCCGAGTGCGAGCTTCTCGATCGTGACAGAAGGGGTGACAGAGGTCGCCGCTATTTCTTCTGTCATCACCTCGACGTCCACGACCGGTTCTTCGACACCTGCTTCTTCCACGCTCGATTCCTCTGCGACGGTTGCTTCTACAACCGATTCTTCAGGAAGCGCTTCTTCCACGACTTCTTCAACAATCAATTCCGCCGACTCTGTTTCTTCGACAGGTGGCGTTTCCGTTAACACTTCTTCCACGACCGGTTCAATCGCCGCTCCCTCTGTAATCGTGAAGGCCGTAAACGAGTACGGCACGCGACCTTCATCGTACAGCGTGACCGTGTCAATCAAGGACCCGTCGACGCTCGGCGCATCAATCATGAAGCGCCATGTGTCCATAGTTTCCCGAACCCCGTAATACGTCACGTCTTCATAGACGAGACTCGATTCGAATAAGCTGTCTGCTTCCTCGGTCGTCAAGTCGACCTGTACATAAACCGTACTCGCGGTCTCGGCGTAAAGAACGTTCGGTGTAAGTAAGCTGATCAATAAGGCAATCAAAGCGATCCATGCAGTCCATTGACGGGTGGCGTGCGTCATGATGTGTCCCTCCTCTAAGCTGAATGCCAGTCGACATGTCTGTCCGATGACCGCCTCGGCACGGAGGGAGAAAAGAGGATGTGTGTGCGCGAGTCGTGGTGTCAAAGGGTCCTCTAATTCAGGAAGATTTTGCAAATTGTAAGGATACTATTCATTACCCTTCCGGCGTTTTCGTAAATCCGTCGAAACCTTGATTTTTTTGAACGTTAGGTCAATGAAAAAAAGTCACCATCTGAAAATCGTTCAGATGGTGACTCGTTTCAATTCTGTTCGGATAAGAACGAAAGGAGCGCCGCTTCGTCCCACACTTCGATGCCGAGTGACTCCGCTTTCGTCAATTTCGAACCAGCCTTCTCACCGGCGACGAGCAAATCTGTGTTCTTGCTGACGCTTCCGGTGACGCTCGCGCCGAGCAGTTCAAGCTTCTTCCCGGCTTCGCCACGCGTCATCTCATGCAGTTTGCCGGTCAAGACGACCGTCTTCCCTGCAAGCGGCGCGTCCGTGTCGACGGGGCGCTTCGTCCCTTTGAACGTCAAATTGACACCTGCTTCAGCGAGTTCCTGCACGAGATCTTGGGCTTCCGGTTTCTCGAAATAGAGGGTGATCGATTCGGCCATCTTCGTACCGATGCCGTCAATCGCCGTCAACGCTTCTACAGAAGCCGTCATGATTTGATCCATCGTCTCGAATCGTTCGGCGATGAGCGTCGCCGCCTTTTGGCCGACGAGACGGATGCCGAGCGCGAACAATACCCGTTCGAGCGAGTTCTGTTTCGATTGCTCGATCGCCGCGAGCAAGTTCGTCACCGACGTCTCACCCATCCGGTCGAGCGCAAGGAGCGCCTCGCGGTCAAGACGATACAAGTCGGCGACATTATGGACGAGACCGGCCTCATGCAGTTGGGTGATGACTTTCTCACCGAGTCCATCGATATTCATCGCCGGACGTGAGACGAAATGAATCAACCCTTCTAATAGCTGAGCCGGACACTCCGGATTGACACAACGATGATCGGCCTCGCCTTCTAATCGGACGAGCTCCGAGTCACACGCCGGACAATGTGTCGGGAAGACGATTTCCTGTTCGTTCCCGGTCCGTTCACTAACGAGCGCGGAGACGACGGCCGGGATGACGTCCCCGGCTTTCTTGATGACGACACGATCGCCGATGTGGAGGTCCTTCTCTTTGATAAAGTCTTCATTGTGAAGCGTCGCGTACGTCACGGTCGAACCGGCCACGGAGACCGGTGCGAACCGCGCCCGTGGCGTGACTTTCCCGGTCCGGCCGACGCTGAAGTCGACGTCTTCAATCGTCGTCACGACTTCCTCGGCCGGGAACTTATAGGCAACCGCCCAGCGAGGGCTCTTCGCTGTGAAGCCGAGCTGCTCTTGTTCTTCATACGCCGCGACTTTGATGACGATGCCGTCAATCTCATATGGGAGTTCAGACCGTCTCGTGACGTACGTCTCGATATAGTCCCACAACTCATCGGCCGTCTGACACGTCGTGTACTCTTGGCTGACGGCGATGCCGAGACGGCCTAAATACGCGAGTGCTTCGTCGTGCGAGGCGACGAGGTCATCGGTCGAGACGAGGCCGTAGGCGAAGAACGCCAAGTTCCGCGCCGCCGCAATTTTCGAGTCGAGCTGTCGGAGCGAACCGGCTGCCGCATTGCGCGGGTTGGCGAACAGCGGTTCACCGAGACGTTCGCGCTCGTCGTTCAAATGTTCGAACGACCGTTTCGGCATGTACGCCTCACCGCGCACCTCGAACGTGACGTCCTCGTTCAATCGGAGCGGAATCGCACGAATCGTCTTTAAGTTTTGCGTGATGTCTTCCCCGGTCGTCCCGTCACCGCGCGTCGCGCCACGGACGAGCCGGCCGTCCTCGTATTTCAGCGACACGGCGAGCCCGTCAAACTTGAGCTCGGCGACGAACAGTGGACTGTAGCCGAGGTCTTTCTCGATGCGTTCGACCCATTCGACGAGCTCTTCTTTTGAGAAGACGTTCCCGAGCGATAGCATCGGTGTGTCGTGCGTCACTTTGACGAACGCGTCAAGCGGGGCGCCGCCGACCCGTTGCGTCGGTGAGTCGGGACTCCGGAGTTCCGGATAATCAGTCTCAATTTCGATGAGCTCGTTCATGAGACGGTCGTATTCCGCATCCGGGACACTCGGTCGATCGAGCACATAATATTCATAGCCGTACTGATTTAACTTCTGTCGTAACGCTTCAACACGTTCTGCCATCTCCATATGATCACCTCACGCTTTTTCAATTGGGGCAAACTTGGCGAGTAGGCGTTTGATGCCGACGGCCGGGAAGGCGATATCGAGTTCGAGCTGATCGCCTTCGCCACGCGTCTGAACGACCGTGCCTTGTCCCCACTTCTTATGATTCGCTTTATCTCCGACATTCCAACCGATCGACTCGGCGCCAGACGACTGGGCGAGCTTCGGTTTCGGTTTTGAGCTGAAGCCGTTCACGGGAAGTTTCCCTGGCGACTCGACCGGATTCCATGGCATCGGCTTCTTCGCTTTACCTGAACGTTCTAATAACGTCTCCGGCAACTCATGTAAGAAGCGCGACTCCGGGTTGTTTTGAAAGCGGCCGTACAACATGCGGGACTGGGCTCGCGTCAAATAGAGACGCTTCTCGGCCCGCGTGATGCCGACGTAGGCGAGACGGCGCTCTTCTTCCATCTCCTCGGGGTCGTTCAACGCACGGCTATGCGGGAACAACCCTTCTTCCATTCCGATTAAGAACACGACCGGGAACTCGAGTCCTTTCGCCGAGTGGAGCGTCATCAGGGTGACTTGATGCAACTCGTCGACTTCTTCGAGTGAATCGAGGTCGGAGACGAGCGTCAAATCGGTGAGGAAGGCGACGAGCGTCTGTTCATCACTTTCCTTTTCGAAGTTTTGGGCGACGGAGAGAAATTCCTGCAAGTTCTCGAGCCGGCTCTCCGCTTCGAGCGTCTTCTCGATTTTGAGCATCTCTTCGTAGCCTGACTTCTTCAACACTTCTTCAATCAACTCGGAGATCGACAAGTAGTCGGCCATTTGACGAAGGTCGACCATGAGTTTGCGGAATTCGGCGAGTTTCGTCGCTGTGCGCGGGGCGATGCCCGACAGTTCGATGTCCCGAATCGCTTCCATGAGGGATACGCCTTGCATCGCGGCGAAGTCGCCGAGCTTGTCGACCGTCGCGGCGCCGATGCCCCGCTTCGGTTCGTTGACGACACGGACGAACGAGATGTCCTCATCCGGGTTGGCGATTAAGCGCAAATACGCCAAGATGTCTTTGATTTCTTTTCGTTCATAGAACTTCGTCCCACCGACCATCTTGTACGGGATGTTCGACTTGAGAAGCATCTCCTCGAGACCACGTGACTGGGCGTTCGTCCGGTAAAGGACGGCCATCTCGCCGTAATCGATTCCTTCTTGGCGAAGCTCTTTCATCTGATTGATGATGAAGAACGCTTCATCACGGTCGTCTGAAGCGACATGAAGGAGGAGTTTCTCCCCTTCCGCGTTTTCCGTCCACAATTTTTTATCTTTACGGCTCGAGTTGTTTTGGATGACCCCATTCGCCGCCTCTAGAATGCGTTTCGTCGAGCGATAGTTCTGTTCGAGCAAGATGACGTGCGCGCTCGGATAGTCCTTCTCAAACGTCAAGATGTTGGCGATGTCGGCGCCGCGCCAGCGATAAATCGACTGGTCTGAGTCCCCGACGACACACAAGTTCTCATGCGCCTCGGCGAGCAGTTTAACGAGCGTATATTGGGCCCGGTTCGTATCTTGATACTCGTCGACATGGATGTATCGAAATTTCTTCTGATAGAACGCGAGCACGTCCGGCGCTTCTTGGAACAACTGGATCGCCTTCATAATCAAGTCGTCAAAGTCGAGCACGTTGTTTTGCTTCAACTTCTTCTCATAGGCCGTATAAACGTCCGAGATGACTTTTTCGTACGGGTTGTTGCCGACGAGTGCGGCCGCCTCTTGTGGCGTGCGGAGCTCGTTCTTATGGTTCGAGATCATACCGAGGAGCGTCCGTGGCTCGTATTTTTTCGGGTCAAGGTTCAACTCTTTGAGCACTTGCTTGATCGCCGTCAATTGATCGGACGAGTCAAGAATCGAGAAGTTCCGGTCATAACGGATGCGATCGATGTCCCGGCGTAAAATTCGGACGCACATCGAGTGGAACGTCGAAATCCAAATATCGTCCGCGACACCGCCGACGAGACGGGCGATTCGGTCTTTCATCTCACGGGCCGCTTTGTTCGTAAACGTGATGGCGAGAATGTTCCACGGCGCAATCTGTTTCGACGCCATCAAATAGGCGACGCGATGCGTCAAGACGCGTGTTTTCCCAGACCCCGCCCCGGCCATGATGAGCAGCGGGCCGTCCGTATATTTGACTGCTTCTGCTTGTGGAGGGTTCATGCCTTTGACCAATTCTTCACTCAAGTTATACATAATCGTTTCCTTTCTTCATTCCAAACGTTTGTTCTTATTTTATCGGAGTGCTGCTACGGTCGCAAGCGCTCCGTCGAGATTCTCATAAATGACATTACCGACGACAATCGTATCTACGTAAGAGGCCATCAAGCGCGCCGTCTCGGCCCCGTCGATGCCACCCCCGTAAAACAAGTGCGTGTCCGGCAAAGCGAGACGAACTTCTTTGACGACGTCCGGCGAGCCGAACGTGCCGCTATATTCGAGATAGAGGGACGGCAGTCGGAACACGTATCGACCCGTCTCGGCGTAGGCGACGACTTGCTCGAGCGACAGGTTCGTCTTGGCTTCCGTCACGACGGCGACTTTCGCCTCGGGGTTTAAGACGATATACCCTTGACCGGTCACGCACGTCGCATCGAACCAATGTCCGTATGATTCAAACGCCCGCGCCTGGTGTCCGATCACCCAATCGACACTCCCGGCGTTCAACACGGTCGGGATGAAGTAGTGCTGAAAGCCGCGCACCGTCTGGTCGGGATGGCTCATTTCGAGCGCGAGCGGGACGCCACACCCGGCTAACCGTTCATAGAGCCGGTACGTGTTCTCTGCGTCCACCCCGTCCGTCCCGCCGATGAGGAAGGCATCGGTCCCTGAGTGGATGAGCGCCTCGAGCGACGCGTCGTCGATGGATTTGTTCGGGTCTAACTTAAAGACATGACGCCACTTCGTAAATTCCATTCGGCTCCCTCCATTCGATACCTTCTCTAGTGTAGCGATTTTTAGACTCGGTTGCATCTGTTGACGAAAAAAAGACTTGCCGCAGCAAGTCTTCAGACGTGTCGTGATTCGGCGGTGCGGCGTTCGCGTGCGGTCATCCATCTTGCGACGACGAGCGCAAACACCCCATACACCGGGACGAACCAGAGCGGATTCCCTAAAAAGAATCCGAGGACTGGAATGTCGAGCAAAGGTGAATCAGGGGAACAGAGCGCCGTCCCGTTCACGATGGCGATAAACGGCAAGACCGGGACGACGAACACGTAACCGAAGTTGATCCAAAATGCCTTCATGACCTTGTCTCCTTAACCTAAGATAATCGATTCTTTCGGATAATTGTACATCCGTTTCGGCTGACGGCGTTGCAAAATCAAGATGAAGGCGATGACCCCAATCCGGCCGATGAACATGAGAATCGTGAGCACCCATTTCCCGACGTTACTGAACTCCGAGGACAGCCCGACCGAAAGTCCGGTCGTCCCGAACGCCGAGCACGCCTCGAACAAGATCCGGGTGAGCGAGGCGTCCTCAAAGAACGCGAGCACCATGACACCCGTCAGCAAGACGGCGAGCGAGACGGTGATGATGACGAACGCTTTCCAAATATCTTCGAGCACGATTTCGCGTCCGAAAATTTTAATCGACGAGTCCCCACGGATGAACGCGATGACCCCGAGCACGGCGACGGCGAACGTCGTCGTCCGAATCCCCCCACCGACCGAAGACGGCGAGGCCCCGATGAACATGAGAATCGATAAGAGCAACATACTGCCTTCCGAGAACAAGTTGACGTCGACCGTCGATAGTCCCCCGTTTCGCGTCGTCACGGACTGGAATAACGAGTCCGACAGCGCGAGCCAGAGCGGCAACTCTTTGAAGGCGTTGTTGTACTCGAACAAGAACAATCCGACCGTCCCGATTGCAATCAAGATGAAGAACGTCGAGACCGTCAACTTCGTGAACAGTGAGAAACGGCGCGGGAAGTTCTCACGCTTGCGCATGATGCGGCTCGTCAAATACGTTCGAATCTCGACGAGCACCGGGAACCCGATGGCACCGCCGGTCATGAGCGCGATTTGTATGAAGATGACGAACGGGTCTTCCCGGAACGGGGCAAGCGAGCTACCGGTAATATCGAATCCGGCGTTCGTCGTCGCACTTACGGCCCCGAACAAGCCTTGAAGGAATGCCTCGCCGGCCGTGTCAAAGTAGTTTAAGTAGTGAACACCGAGTAGCACCGCACCGATTGCCTCGATCGCGATTACCGTGATGACGATTTCGGTGATGTACTTGATGATACCAGACATCGACGTCTGGTTTTGGTCACGCAAAATGAGTTGGCGCTCACGGAAACCGATACGCTTCCCGAGCAAAATCCACATGATGACATGAAGACTAATCAATCCGACCCCGCTCACTTGAACGATGAAGAGGATGATGAATAGTCCGAACGTCGAGAACGTGTCCGCGACGACAATCGGCGTGAGTCCGGTGACACTGACACAACTGACCGCGAAAAAGACGAGGTCGGTGAACGTGATTGTGACACCAGGCTTGTGCGCGATTGGCAGAGCGAGCAGGATGATCGACAAAATCGCGGCCGCGCTGTAAATCAAGACGAGCGTCTGGACCGGTGTCAGTTTTCGAAAGAACAGCTGTAAATTAAGTTTCATAAATTTGTCTTGCATCATGCCCCTCCTCTCCATCAAAAACAAGATGACTCTTACGAGTCACCTTTGTCTGATTGGTTTAGGCGTTCAAGGGCAAGGTCATAGCCACCAGACCCGTAGTTCAAGCAACGCTTGACACGAGAAATCGTAGCCGTCGAAGCACCTGTCGCTTCTTCGATTTTATGATATGTGCTACCTTCACGAATTTGGCGAGCCACTTCTAACCGTTGGGCCAGCGCCTGGACTTCGTTGACGGTCGCTAAATCTTCAAACAATTGATAACAGTCTTCGAGCGTGTCGAGCTTCAAGATCGCCTCAAACAGCTGATCAAGTTCACGCCCTCTTAATTTATCGAGTTGCATCCGCAAGCATCCTCTCTCCATCGTACTTCTTTATCATTTTAAAGCACGACTGCCTCGGACTCAACTGTTCATCGCAAAATCGCTGGAAATAGTATTTGTTTTTTCATGACTTCGTAAATGCCGAGCGGCGTCGCCCGCACATACGGCAAATGTGTCGAGGCGAGGAACAAGAGCGTGTAAATCGGGTCTTCGAAATGATACCCACGTGTCACGAGCTCCTCCCGAAGCTGTTTCTCCTGCTCGATCAACCGCTCAATCGGCTCCGTCGAGGTCATGCCGCAGAGCGGGAGCGGGATTTCTGCGATGATTTCCCCACGGTCGACGAGGACGATGCCGCCGCCGAGTTCTTTCATCCGCGCGAACGCCGTCAACATGTCTTGTTTGCATTTCCCAAGAATCAAGTAATCGCCACTGATCGAGTACGAGCTGACGAGACCGCCGAAATCGTTGGCGAATCCTTTCAGTACCGTGTTGAGCCGCCACTTGCCTTCTTTGTCGAGCAACATGAGAAACGACTCGTCCCCTTCGCGCGGCAGTTCGTCTTGCCCGGTATCGTGCGTGATCTTAAACAGTTTCATGATGACCGAGTTGACCATATCGAGGCCGACGGGCATGCTGAACGACAAATCTTGCGGGGTAAGCTCAATCTCGACGTCTGTCGCCGGCATGAGCGCGAGCACCGCCTCGACGAGCTCGTCCGGGAACAGGGAGACGCCGTCGCGCACAATCCATTGTCCTTTTGCGATGACGCTCGTCGGACGCGGTTCGTCCACGGCGTCGAGAATATTTAAATGGGCAACCCGCCCCGGGGCAATCGATCCGAGGACGTGATCGAGGTCGAAGTGACGGGCCACGTTCAACGAGACGATGCGATACGCCTCAATCGGGTCGAGTCCCGCCTCCATCATGATCTTCACGAGTTGATCCTGCATGCCCGCCTCATAAAAGCCCGGTGTCGAACCGTCCGTCGTCACCATCAAATGGTCGAACGCCGTCAACCCAGCCTTGAGTAAACCGTCCATCATCTCCGGGAGATCCGGACGAATCGACGAGTGTCGTAACGTCGTCGTATAACCGTGCTCGAGCCGACAGAGCGCTTCTTCGGCCGTCATCGCCTCATGGTCGCTGTGGACACCCATCAGCGCCATTTTCGTGAGCGTCTTCGCCGATGCACCAGGGAAATGTCCTTCGACCGGTAGCCCGCAAGACTCTGCGTCAAGCATCCACTGTAACATCTCGTCGTCACCCTTCAGTGTGCGCGGCCATGCCGTCAACTCGCCGGCCATGATGACATCCGGATGGTTGAACCAGTCATGGATACGTTCCGTGTCGACGAGGACACTATCCCGGTCAAGCTCCGTTTGCGTGTCGAGACGGGCCCACCAATACGTGCTCGTCGGCAACTGTTGCATCGCATCCAATTGTGCAAACGCTTGCTCCTTGTTTTGTAAAAAAAGAAGCATGTTGTCATTCACGAGCGTGGTCGTCCCCCGCTCGCCTGCATACTTCGACAGCGTCGCCGGGTTATACAGTTGGAATGGGTGAGCGTGTGGCTCCATGTAGCCTGGGACGATAAACTTCCCGGAAACATCGACTGTCTCGACCGCTGCTTTCGGCAAGTCCGGCCCGACATAAACGATTCGGTCGTTTTCAATCCAGATGTTGGCTTCCTTCCATTGTTTCACATACACGTTCAAATATGTCGCATTCGTCAAGACGAGCGAAGGCGGTCGCACTTGGTCCACGACTTCGAGCTGTGAGCGAATCATCGTTTTTGACCACGGTGCCCGCGCCGATCGTTTGGTTGGCATCGAACCCAGTCCTCCCTTAATCGCTTGCTTTTATTATCAGACGATAATTTTGTAAGCGTTTTCTTTAACCTGATTCAAGTTTACCTTTTCTCATAATCCGTCGCAAGTTATGTTCACCATTGTAACGAAATTCACATAAAGTTTACACAAATAAAGACGCCTACGAGGAGGCGCCTATAGCATGACCACTTTCTTCAAATAGTTCTCCAATTGCGAGAGCGGTACCGGTTTGCTGTAATGATACCCTTGAATCAACGAACTGCTATGCTCGAGCACGAACGCGAGCTGTTCCGGGCGCTCGACGCCTTCTGTGACGATATCGAGACCGAGCGTATGGAAAGTCTGATACAACCCTTCTAACAGCGCCCGGTCGAACGTGTTTTCCGGAATCCCTTTGACGAAGTTTTGATCGATTTTAATCAAGTCGAGTTGAAGCGACTGTAGAAACGAGAGCGAGGACGTCCCAACACCGAAGTCGTCGAGGGAAATTTTTACCCCGATCGCCTTCAACGAGCTGATAAACTGTTGCAGCTCATACAGATTGCCGCCGACCTCACTTTCCGTGATTTCCACGTGCAGATTACTCGGATTGAACGTTTGATCGTGTAAAATGCGCTCGAGCTCTCCTAAAAACGAGCCATCCGCGATTTGACGTTTCGAGACGTTAATCGATAAGAACAGTTCGTGACGTGTCACGTGCTCACGCATCTCCCGGACAGCCTGACGGAGCACCCAACGTCCGATATCCGAGATGAGGCCGAGCTGTTCGGCGATTGGTATGAACAATCCGGGTGAGACTTGCCCTTTCACCGGATGATTCCAGCGGATGAGCGCCTCGACGCCGCGCACGGCGAACGGATGAGGCGAGACGATCGGTTGATAATACAGTTCGAACTCGTCTTCTTCGAGCGCACGGCGCAAATCACGTTCCATCTCGAGCGTCTGCAAGTAGTGGCTACCGTCTTCAATCTCTTGGAACGAGAGCACCCGATTTTTCCCGGACAGCTTCGCCTCGTGCAAGACGACGTCGAGACGTCCCATCAAAATCTCATACGTGTGATGCGGATGATGGGAGGCGAAGACGTCGAGTCCGATCGTCGTCGTCAGCCCGGTCACCCCGTTCACGTCGGCCCAGTCCGCCAAATCTTTCATGAGCCGTCTCGCGACCGGACGTAACTCCTCGAGTGTCCAGTTCGGATGAAGGAACATGAATTCATCTGCCCCGATTCGGGCAACGAACCCTTCTTCTTTATAGAAGTTCAACCGCGAGGCGATATAAATCAAAGCCGCATCCCCGGTCCGGTGCCCGAACTGGTCATTGATGCGTCGAAAATCATCGAGATCGAGCCCAATCACACCGATGTGACGGTACGTCTTTCGCACGGCGGCGAAATAATCCTCGACCGCGAGTCGGTTCGGCAGTTGCGTGAGCGCATCGCGATACGCCTTATCGAGCACTTCCGCTCGCGTATCTTCGAGCGCGGCGAGCACTTCGTTCATACTCGCGGCCATCTGTTCAATCTCGTCCCGGCTCCCCGCATCGATACTGAGACGCAGGCGACTGTCGCGTTCGACCGTGATTTGTTTCAACTCGCCCCCAATTTCCATCAAACGGCGAATGACGACACGGTGGAACGTCCATAACAACGACAAGAACAGGCCGGTTCCGAGGAAGACGAGCGCGACCATCCCGAGCCGAAGCATCGACACCGTGTTCGCGTAGTGTGTCGGTTCGACGACGAACGTGATGCCGTAGTCGGTCTTGTCATACACCGTATCGAGCGGGATGACGACATGTGTCAGCCCGTCCCGCGACGTGATCATCGTATCGGTCGCTTCGGTCAGACCTACGGCGAGCGGTAACTTCGTCTGGGCACTCAAATCGGCGACGAAATGACTGCTGACGAACTCGAGCATGACGAGCGTCCCTTCGACCGGACCGCTACGGTCACTTTGGAGAATCGGATGGGTCGCATAAAACACGGGCCCGTATTCGCTCTCATAAATCGTACTGCGCGTGTTGGCGTCAGCTCGAACGCGTGAAGCGATATCGGTCAAAAACGCCTGTTGCTCCGGCTCAGTCAGCGACAAGCCCTGCTTTTGGAACGTGGCGTAATGCACATCCCCGTCCCGATTTAAAAACAGCATCGCATTGACGTTCAAATTGTCGAGCGACGCCTCGCTGATGTTGCTGTCGACGAACGCCTCGTTCTTTCCTTGGACGAACGCATACGCGTCGTTCCATTCCGCCCAATCGACGAGCGTCCGCTCGAGGCTACTCTTTCGATTCGCGAGTGTCTCGGTCACGCTCGCGATCTGACTGTCGACCGCGAGCCGGTCCCGCTCCATGCTCTGTTCGATGAAATAAGGCCGGACGACAAAGAAGATGACGCCGACAAAAATGAGGATATTCAACGCCACCGCAATCATCAGTTTTGTCCGAATGCGCATGCCGACCACCTTCTTCCTTCAATCTACATCATTATTGTAGAACACGAAGTTGGCATTTCCTTCTTTTCGCATGAAAAAAAGGATGGGTTGACCCATCCTTTAAAAAATCTGTATAAGTGCTCGGTGCGCGATGTCCGATCGGTAAAACGTCTCCGGCAGTTCGAGCGTCTCAAGCGCGGCATATGCCGTTCGTCTTGCCTCTTGTAACGTCGGTTTCGTCGAGGTGAGGACGAACAACCGCCCGCCATTCCCAACAATCTCGCCATCTTGTTTCGTCGTACCGGCATGGAAGACGAGGACGTCTCCAGATAACCGCTCAAACCCGGATAACACTTGACCCGACACCGCTGTCGACGGATAGCCTTCCGCCGCCACGACGACACCAATCGTGTAAGCATCAAGCCACTCGATGGCGTACGTTTTCTTGGCGACGACGGCCTCGATGACGTCTAGGAGCGGTGAAACGAGGTTCGGGATGATGACTTCGGTTTCCGGGTCCCCGAAACGCGCGTTGAACTCAATCACTTTCGGCCCGTCAGCCGTCAAGATGAGCCCAGCGTACAGGAAGCCTTCGAACGGCGTCCCGCGTTCAACCATCGTCTTCGCGAGCGGATGGAGTACACGTTCGACCGCCTCATCATAAACGCTTCCGGCAAGGTGAGGCATCGGGCTATACGCACCCATCCCGCCCGTGTTCGGTCCTTCATCGTTGTCATAGGCACGTTTATGGTCTTGCGACGTGATCATCGGGATGACGTGGTCACCAGAGACGAACGCCATGAGCGAGAACTCTTCACCTTCCAAAAACTCTTCGATGACGACACGCGACTGTGCACCGAACTTGTCGGTCGTGAAGATGTCCGTAATGGCTTCTCTTGCTTCTTCAAGCGAGAAGGCGACCGTCACGCCTTTCCCGGCGGCGAGCCCGTCCGCCTTGACGACAAGCGGGGCGCCCATCGTCTCGATGTAACGGAGAGCCGAGGCTGCGTCCGTGAACGTCTCGTAGGCCGCTGTCGGAATGTCCGCCTGGCGCATCACTTCCTTCGCGAACGCCTTGCTCCCTTCAAGCAGGGCGGCGGCTTTCGTCGGGCCAAAAATCGGCAAGCCCTCTTTTTGGAACACGTCGACAACGCCTGCCATGAGCGCCGACTCCGGCCCGACAATCGTCCAACCGATTTGTTCTGCCTTGGCGAACGAGACGAGCGCCGTGACGTCCGTCTCTTCGATTGGCACGCACGTCATGCCGCCCATGTTGAGATTGCCCGGGGCGACGAAGACGTCATGCCCGTCCTGCTTCAATTTCCAGGCGAGGGCGTGTTCCCGCCCGCCGCGTCCAATGACGAGTACGTTCATCATATCGCTCCTCTCAGTGTTTGAAGTGTCGGACTGATGTGAACACCATCGTGATGCCATGACGGTTCGCCGCCTCGATCGACTCTTCATCTCGAATCGAACCGCCTGGCTGGATGATGGCCGTAATGCCGGCCGCTGCCGCTGCTTCGACCGTGTCGCCCATCGGGAAGAACGCATCGCTACCGAGTGCCGCACCGATGGCTCGTTCACCGGCTTGTTCGAAGGCGATTTTCGCCGCCCCGACCCGGTTCATCTGTCCAGCACCAATCCCGATTGTCGTCTCGTCTTTGGCGACGACGATCGCGTTTGATTTCACGTGTTTAACGACGCGCCAAGCGAGCTTTAAGTCTTCCCACTCAGAAGCCGTCGGGCGTCGGTCCGTCACGATTTGGCACGAGGCGTCGTCGAGCGTCATGTCATCCCCGTCTTGGACGAGCAAGCCACCGGCGACCGCCGTCAACCGTGTCCCCGTCATCTGCCCCATGTCGAGCGTCAACAGACGGAGATTCTTCTTCTCTTTCAATCGGTCAAGTGCTGCCTCGCTAAAGGATGGCGCGATGACGATCTCGAGGAAGATGTCCCGAAGAGCTTCTGCCGTCTCAAGGTCGACTTCCCGGTTCAACGCGACGATTCCCCCGAAGATTGAGACCGGGTCGGCCGCATGGGCACGTGTGAACGCTTGGTGAATCGTCTCGCCGACCGCGACACCGCACGGGTTCATATGTTTGACGACGACTGCTGCCGGCTCTGTCAACTCGGTGAGCGCCTCGAGTGCCGCGTTCGTGTCTTGGATGTTGTTGTATGAGAGTTCTTTTCCGTGGAGCTGTACTGCGTTCGCGAGCGTCATCCCGTCATAGAGCGGTGTTTTGTAAAATGCCGCCTGTTGATGTGGGTTCTCCCCGTAACGGAGGTCTTGCACTTTCTCATACGTGACCGTCAACTGTTCCGGGAACGTCTCGCCGATTTGTCGTCCTAAATAGTCGGCGATTAACGCGTCGTACGCCGCTGTATGGCGGAACGCTTTGGTCGCGAGACGTTGACGTGTCTCAAATGAGGTCCCGCCGTTCGTGACTTCCTCGGCCACAACCGGATAATCAGCCGGGTCGACGACGACCGTCACGCTCGCATGGTTTTTCGCTGCAGAACGAAGCATGCTAGGTCCGCCGATATCGATATTCTCAATCGCCTCGTCATACGTCGCATTTTCTTTTGCAATTGTCTCTTTGAACGGATACAAGTTGACGACGACATAGTCGATTGGCTCGATATGATGGTCTTTCATCTGTTCAACGTGTGAAGGCAAATCGCGACGCCCGAGCAACCCGCCATGGACGAGCGGATGGAGCGTCTTCACACGGCCGTCAAGCATCTCTGGGAACGAAGTCACGTCTGAAATGTTTTTAACCGGTAACCCTTCTGCGACGAGCGCCGCTTCCGTTCCACCTGTCGAAATGAGTTCGATGCCCGCCTGATGGAATGCACGCGCAAGCTCGATGATGCCTGTTTTGTCTGACACACTTAATAATGCTCTCACTTGAAAACCTCCTGTTGATTGAACACTTCATGTAATACATACGGATAGAGCGCATGCTCTGCCGCCTGAATCCGACGTGTCGCTTCTTCACGATCACAACCTGCGATGTCCACCTCACGCTGCGCGATAATGGGCCCTGTGTCCATCCCTGCATCAACATAATGAATCGTGACGCCGCTGACGGTAGCGCCCGCATCAAGCGCTTGACCGATTGCATCTTTTCCCGGGAATGCCGGGAGGAGCGACGGATGGATATTGATAATGTGACTCGGATACGCCTCGAGCAAGACGTCTCCAATCAAACGCATATAACCGGCCAAGACGATGTAGTCGACACGGAGCGCCTGGAGCAACACAAGAATCTCTTCTTCGAAATCTCGCTTCGACACATACGCTTTCGGTATGAACGAAAAGCTCGGGATGTGATAGGCATCGGCTCGCTCGAGCACTTTCGCCTCCGGTTTGTCCGTCACGAGCAAAACACACTCACCGGACAAGTCCCCCCGCTCAATCGCTTGCCAAATCGTCTCCGCGTTACTGCCGGAGCCAGAAGCGAAGATGGCAAACCGCTTCACTGGTCGACTCCCATGATGCGGATGCCAGGCTTCGCGTCGACTTTCCCGATGCGGTGCGCCGTCTCCCCAGCGCGTTCAAGAGCCGCTTCGACGGCGTCCACATCTTCCGGGCGGACGGCAATCATGAAGCCGATGCCCATATTGAAGACGTTGAACATCTCTTGCTTCGAGACGTGACCGACTTGTTCGAGCCAGTCAAACACGGGCAGGCTCGGCCAGCTCGAGGCGTTGAACGTGACACCGAGTCCTTCCGGAAGCATCCGGGGCACGTTCTCATAGAAGCCACCGCCCGTGATATGGGCCATCCCTTGGACGCGGCCTGTCGCGATGGCTGCTTTCGCCGCCTCGGCATAAATTCGAGTCGGCAGTAAGAGCGCGTTGCCGAGCGTCGTATCGAGCATGGCGATCTCGTCCGTATAGGCGAGCCCTTGCGCTTCGACGATATGACGGACGAGCGAGAATCCGTTCGAGTGAACGCCAGACGAAGCGAGACCGAGGACGATATCCCCTGCTTCAATCGTCTGCCCATCGATGAGCGCTTCTTTCTCGACGACACCGACAGCGAACCCGGCGATGTCATATTCGCCGTCCGGGTACATGCCCGGCATCTCAGCCGTCTCACCGCCGACGAGGGCACAACCCGCTTGGACACAGCCTTCGGCGACACCGGCGACGATGCGCTCGAGTTTCGCCGGTTCGGCTTTCCCGGTCGCGATGTAGTCTAAGAAATAGAGGGGTTCGGCCCCGTGGACGAGGCAGTCGTTGACGCACATCGCCACACAGTCAATCCCAATCGTATCATGTTGATCGAGCGCGAACGCGAGTTTAAGCTTCGTCCCGACCCCGTCCGTCCCGCTCACGAGAATCGGATGCTTCATCTGCATCGACCCGAGGTCGATCATCGCGCCGAAACTGCCAAGTCCCGTCATGACCTCCGGACGCATCGTCCGTGCGACGTGACGCTTCATGCGTGATACAGCCTCATAGCCTGCCTCTAAATTCACACCCGCTTGTTCATATCTTAAACTCATCGTCAGTCCCCCTCAAGCTTTTGTCTCTGTCACAAGTTCCGCCAGTTCCGTCGGATAAAGTCCGGTGAAGCAAGCGGCACACTGCCCACGCAAGTTTCCTTCAAACGGTCGGTCAATCGCGTCGACCGTTCCTTCCAATGAAAGAAATGCTAGTGAGTCGGCCCCAATCTCTTCTTTAATTTCTGTAATGGATTTAGTGGCCGCAATCAACTCTTCCTTTGATGATGTATCGATCCCGTAATAACACGGATGTTTTATCGGTGGTGACGTGATGCGGACGTGCACTTCGGTCGCCCCGGCTTCACGAAGCATCTTCACGATGCGCCGGCTCGTCGTGCCCCGGACAATCGAGTCGTCGACCATGATGACGCGCTTGCCGTTCACGACGCCGCGAAGCGCTGACAGTTTCATCTTGACGCCTCGCTCCCGTAGCTCTTGCGACGGTTGGATGAACGTCCGCCCGACGTAGCGGTTTTTGATGAGCCCCATCTCATACGGGATGCCGCTCGCCTCGGCGTAACCGATCGCTGCCGAGATGCTCGAATCGGGCACCCCGGTCACGACGTCTGCCTCGACCGGCGCCTCGTCGAACATCTTTTTCCCCATCGCTTTACGGGCCGTATGGACGTTTACCCCGTCGATGATCGAGTCTGGCCGTGAGAAGTAGATATACTCCATCGAACACATCGCCCGGACCGCGGCTTCACTGTATCGTTCGGACGTGATGCCGTCCGCTGTGATCATGAGGAGCTCGCCCGGTTCGACGTCACGGACGTATGTGGCGCCGACGACGTCGAACGCACACGTCTCAGAAGCGAACACGTACGCCCCGTCCTCGGTCTGACCGAGCGAGAGCGGACGGAGTCCATGGACATCGACCGCGACGTAAAGTACGTCTTCCGTCAAAAAGAGAAACGCGAACGCCCCGACGAGACGGGCCAAGCTGTCCGAAATCCGTTCTTTCAGCGAGTTGCCACGACTCCGCTTAATCAAGTGGGCGACGACTTCTGTGTCTGACGTCGTCTGGAAGATCGCGCCTTCCGCCTCGAGCAGATGTTTCAGTTCGGTCGCATTGACGAGGTTCCCGTTATGCGCCATCGCCAAGTCGCCGGTGAGCGATTTGAAGTGGAGCGGTTGAACGTTTTCGAGCGTGTTCCCCCCCGCCGTCGAATAGCGGACGTGCCCGATGGCGTGATGCCCGGTCAAGGCGTCGAGCGACGGTTCGTCAAACACTTCGGCGACGAGTCCGAGCCCACGCTTCGCGTTCAACCGTTTCCCGTCCGCCGTAACGATGCCCGTCCCTTCTTGGCCCCGGTGTTGCAGACTATGCAGGCCGTAGTAGGCGAGATGAGACGCGTCGATGTGTCCGTAGACGCCGAACACACCGCATTCCTCATTCATGCCTCGGATGTCATATAACATGGAATAGCTCCTTCCCATACACGTTCCAGCTCGGTGACGTCCATCTCGATGAGGCGGTCACTCGCCCGGATAATCAGTTGTGTTGCCTCGGTCACGTGTCCGATACGCGCGGCGTTCGTCAACGTCTCGAAGCGGTCCGCTTGATCGACCGCGACTGTGACGAGGAAGCGTGACTGTGACTCACTAAAGAGTGTCGTCACGAGATCCGTCTCGACGCTCACGTCTAAGCCGAACCCAGTCCCGAATACGAGTTCAGGAAGCGCTGCGGCGAGTCCGCCCTCTGACACGTCGTGGGCCGCTGTGACGAGCCCTTGACGAATCGCGGAAAGGAGCGCTTGTTGATTCGTGCGTTCCGTCTCCAAGTCGAGTGTCGGCGCGTGTCCGCTCACTTTGCCGTCTTGTAGCATTTGCAGCGCACTGCCACCGAACTCAGGTTTCGTCTCACCGAGCAAGAAGACGACGTCGCCTGCCGTCTTGGCGAACGAAGTCGTGATATGTTCACGCTTTTCAATCAAACCGACCATGCCGACGACCGGTGTCGGATAGATGGCTGTTCCGTTCGACTCATTGTAAAGCGAGACGTTTCCTCCGATGACCGGTGTATCAAGCGTTCGACACGCCTCGGCCATGCCTTCGACGGCTTGGTCGAGTTGCCAGAACCCTTCTGGTTTGTCTGGACTACCGAAGTTCAAGCAATCCGTGAGCGCGAGCGGTTCAGCCCCGCTCGCGACGATGTTGCGCGCTGCTTCGGCGACCGCGATCGCGCCGCCGACACGTGGATCGAGGTACACGTATTTGGCGTTACAATCCGTCGTCATCGCCAGCGATTTGTCTGTGTCGCGAATACGGATGACGGCCGCGTCACTGCCTGGCGCAACGACGGTCGATGTTTGGACCATATGGTCGTACTGCTCGTACACCCAACGTTTCGAGGCGATGGTCGGCATGGCAAGGACGTCTTTCCACGTCGCGAGCACATCCGTGACGACCGGTCGGACTGGTGCCATCGCTTGGAACGTTTCGTAATAGGCCGGCACTTTTGACGGCTTATGATAGACTGGCGCGTCTTCAGCGAGCGCATCAACTGGCACTTCTGCCGCAATCTCGCCGTGATGCACAAGGCGGAGCACTTTGTCTTCGATGACTTCGCCGACTTTGATCGCATGAAGTCCCCACTTCGTGACAATCGCTTCAATCTCGTCTTCATGTCCTGCCTTGACGACGAGGAGCATCCGTTCTTGCGATTCCGACAACATCATCTCGTAAGGCGTCATCCCTGACTCCCGTTGCGGGACGAGGTCGAGGTTCATCTCGATGCCCATCCCCGCTTTTGAGGCCATCTCGGCCGAAGACGAGGTGAGACCGGCCGCGCCCATATCCTGAATGCCGACGAGAGCCGGGTGCTTGATGACTTCCAAACACGCTTCGATTAACAACTTCTCCATAAACGGGTCTCCGACTTGGACGGCAGGACGTTTCTCGTCCGCATCCTCACCGAGTTCTTCTGAGGCGAACGTCGCCCCGTGAATCCCGTCACGTCCGGTCGTCGCACCGACGTACATGACCGAGTTTCCGACGCCTTCCGCAATCCCTTTTTGAATGTCTTCGTGGCGGATGAGTCCGACGCACATCGCATTGACGAGCGGGTTACCAGCATAGGCCGGGTCAAACGCGACTTCCCCACCGACCGTCGGGATGCCGACACAGTTGCCATACCCGGCAATCCCTGAGACAACGTGGCCGAATAAATGTTTCACACGTGATTCGTTCAAATCTCCGAAGCGGAGCGAGTTGAGGAGCGCCACAGGATGCGCGCCCATTGAGAAGATGTCGCGGATGATGCCGCCGACGCCGGTCGCCGCTCCTTGGTACGGCTCGATCGCGGACGGATGGTTATGGCTCTCGATCTTAAAAGCGACCGCTTGCCCGTCACCGATGTCGACGATTCCAGCTCCTTCTCCCGGTCCTTGAAGGACGTGCTTCCCAGTTGTCGGGAACTTACGGAGCACAGGCTTCGAGTTTTTGTACGAACAGTGTTCTGACCACATGACCGAGAACAAGCCGATTTCCGTGTAGTTCGGGTCACGTCCGAGTAGCGAGACGACGAGCGCGTACTCTTCGTCTGAAAGTCCCATCGTCGCGTATAAGCGTGCTTCACGGATATCTTGTGCTGTCGGTTCAGTTGTAACTAGCATGTCGAGTCCCCCATTTCACCATTGAAGTGAATAATCGTTTTCCGTCTTCACTGCCAAGTAATCGCTCGACCGCCCGTTCCGGGTGCGGCATCATGCCGAGCACGTTGCCTTGTGCGTTCGTGATGCCGGCGATGTCCGCTGCCGACCCGTTCGGATTATCCGTATACGTGAAGACGATTTGCCCGTTCGCGCGAAGCGTATCGAGCGTCTCGTCGTCACAGTAGTAGTTGCCTTCCCCATGTGCGATTGGGATCCGAATCGTCTCACCGAGTGCGTAGTCGCTCGTGAACATCGTCTCGTTGTTTTCGACTTTCAGCTCGACCGTCTTACACATGAACTTCAAGTCACGGTTTCGCATCAACACACCTGGCAACAATCCTGTCTCGACAAGCACTTGGAATCCATTGCAGACACCGAATACTGGACGTCCTTCTTCAGCGAAACGTTTCACTTCACTCATGATCGGTGAAAACTGTGCAATGGCCCCGCACCGTAAGTAATCCCCATATGAAAATCCTCCAGGGAGAAGCACGCCGTCGTAACCTTCTAGTGACGTCTCGGTATGGAACACGTATTCCGCTTCTTCGCCAATCACGTCTTTGACCGCGTGATATAGATCGAGGTCACAGTTCGATCCTGGGAAGACGATGACCGCAAATTTCATGCGAGTACCCCCATCTCGATTTCGTAGTTCTCGATGACCGTATTGACGAGCAGCTTCTCACACATGTCTCGGACCATCGCTTCGGTCGTCTCATCTGCCACTTGGAGCTCGATCACTTTACCGATGCGCACCGATTCAACGCCGGTGAATCCGAGGTGATCGAGTCCGCCTTTGACGGCGACACCTTGTGGGTCGAGCACACTTTCACGTAATGTCACGTACACGTTTACTTTTTTCATTGGTCCATTCCCCCTATGCGTGTTAACAGCTGGCCGTACGTCTCGGTCAGTGATCCGAGGTCTCTACGGAATACGTCTTTGTCGAGCTTCTGCTTCGTCTCTTGATCCCAAAGTCGGCACGTGTCCGGCGAAATCTCATCGGCGAGGATGATCGTCCCGTCGACTTTACCGAACTCGAGTTTAAAATCGATTAAGTCGATGCCGTGTTCTGCGAAGAAATCAAGCAACACATCGTTCACCCAAAGCCCGAGTTGTCGCAATGTTTCGACTTCTTTATGTGTGGCGACCTGCAGTAAACGGATATGATCTTCTGTCAGAAGCGGATCTCCGAGTGCGTCATCTTTATAATAGAATTCAACAATTGGTGCGAGGAGCGGTGTCCCTTCTTCCCAACCGAGTCGTTTGGCCAGGCTCCCGGCGGCGACGTTGCGAACGACGACTTCGAGCGGGATGATGTCGACACGGCGGACGAGTTGTTCGCGGTCCGATACTTTTTGAATAAAGTGCGTCGGAATCTTATTATCGTGCATCAGCTCGAACAAACGGGTCGTGATGGCGTTGTTCAATACGCCTTTGCCGTCAATCGACTGTTTCTTTTCCCCATTGAATGCCGTTGCGTCGTCTTTATAATAAACGCGGAGCACACCCGGCTCTTCTGTCTCGTATAACGCTTTCGCCTTACCTTCGTAGATTGCTTCCATCTGTATCCGTTCCCCCTTAAAGTGAGAGGGGCATGGCGCCCCTCAACGATTACAAACCACAGCGTTCAAAAATCACATCGACACGGCGCACGTGATGGCTCGGGTCAAATAGGTCGTCGAGCTCGTCACTCGTGAAGAGTGCGCCCATCTCGGCGTCTTGTTCAATCAAAGTGCGGAACATCGTCTCTTCTTCCCACGCCTGCATCGCCTTCGGTTGCACGGCATCATACGCGGCTTCACGTGACCAGCCTTTCTCAATCAAGGCGAGCAAGATCCGTTGCGAGAAGATGATGCCGAACGTCCGGTCCATGTTGCGGCGCATATTGTCCGGGAACACCGTCAAGTTCTTCACGATGTTGCCGAAACGGTTGAGCATATAGTTCAACAAGCTCGTCGCGTCCGGTAAGATGATGCGTTCTGCCGATGAGTGCGAGATGTCGCGTTCATGCCAAAGCGGGACGTTCTCGTACGCCGTCACCATATGGCCGCGGATGACGCGGGCAAGGCCTGTCATGTTTTCCGAGCCGATCGGATTACGTTTATGCGGCATCGCCGATGACCCTTTTTGTCCTTTTGCGAAGAATTCTTCGACTTCACGTGTCTCTGTCTTTTGAAGGCCGCGAATCTCGGTCGCCATCTTCTCAATCGACGTGGCGATCAACGCGAGCGTACCCATATATTCAGCATGGCGGTCACGTTGTAACGTCTGTGTCGAGATTGGAGCGGCCTGGATGCCCAACTTGTCACAGACATACGATTCGATGAACGGGTCGATGTTGGCGAACGTGCCGACAGCGCCGCTCATCTTGCCGAACTCAATCGTCTCGCGTGCTGCCATGAAGCGTTTCTTGTTGCGCTTCATTTCCTCGTACCAGAGGGCGAGCTTCAAACCGAACGTCGTCGGCTCCGCATGAACGCCATGGGTACGACCCATCATGATGTCGTATTTATGCGCTTTCGCCTTTTCAGCAAGAATGTCGATGAACCGATCCAAGTCTGCTTCTAAAATATCGTTCGCTTGCTTAATCAAGTAAGAGAGCGCTGTATCGACGACATCCGTCGACGTCAATCCGTAATGGACCCACTTCTTTTCTTCACCGAGTGTCTCAGAGACGGCACGGGTGAAGGCAATCACGTCATGACGCGTCTCTTGTTCAATCTCAAGGATTCGTTCGACATCGAATGAGGCTTGATCCCAAAGTACCTTGACGTCCTCTTTTGGAATGACACCTAACTCGCTCCACGCCTCGCAAGCGTAAAGCTCGACTTTGAGCCAAGCGTCAAACTTGTTCTCATCGGTCCAAATGGCCGCCATCTCAGGGCGGGTATAACGTGAAATCATAAAACAGTCTCCTTCCAAATTGCCAGTTGTTCGATGGTATGAAGCGCCTCGTCGACAGAAGGGGCAAGTACGTTCAAGTGGCCCATCTTCCGTCCGGGTTTCGCTTCGTCTTTCCCATACAGATGTAGTTTAACATTCGATGGTAAACGCTGCGGGTTCAGTTTTTGCATATGTTCCCCGAGCAGGTTGACCATGACAACCGGTGTGTGTAACGTCGTATGACCGAGGGACATGCCCGTCACGGCACGAATATGTTGCTCGAATTGTGACGTTTCGCATGCATCGATCGTGTAATGGCCTGAGTTGTGAGGTCGTGGTGCGAGTTCATTCACGTAAAGGGAACCGTCTGGCATAACGAACAGTTCGACTGCGAGCGTTCCAATCAACCCAATCTGATCCGCAAGCTGTAGCGCCAGATGACGTGCGTCTTCTATGATGTCTTCGGAAAGACGGGCCGGGACAATCGATAGATGTAAGATGTTGTTTTGATGAACGTTCTCGCTAATCGGGAACGTCGTCGTCTCGTGAACGCCTCGTGTCACGATGACCGATATCTCTTTTTCAAAAGAAAGCCACGCTTCGGCGACGTATTCATCCTCACGGAACTGATCGGTGAACGAATGGACATCCTGCATCGTCCGGACGACCGTCTGTCCTTTGCCATCGTATCCAAATCGACACGTCTTGATGACAAATGGCAACCCAAGTAACTCTTGGGCTCGTAAGACGTCTCGTACAGAACGTACCGGCACATACGGGGCGACCCGTAACCCAGCCGACTCAATCATCTGTTTTTCGAGCAATCGGTGCTGCGTTGCTTTCAACACGTCCATGCCTTGCGGGCACTTATCGCGAATCGCTTCAATCATTGCGGTCTCGATGTTCTCGAACTCATATGTGATGACGTCGGTACGCGCTGCGAGTTCTTTTGCTGCCTCGACGTCGTCAAAGTTTGCGACGATACTCGGTGCCACTTGAGCCGCCGGTGCGCGTTCAGCTGGGTCAAGGCTGAGCGTCTCGTACCCCATCGCACTTGCACTGAGTGACATCATTCGTCCAAGTTGGCCTCCGCCTAATATCCCGATTCTCATTAGACGAGTTCCTCCGTTCCATGCATCGCCATCTCTTTTTTCTCTTGGCGATATTGCGTAAGGCGATCGGCGATGTCCATTGAATGAATGCTAAGGATTTGTGCGGCGAGAAGTCCGGCATTCGTGGCGCCTGCTTGTCCAATCGCGACCGTCGCGACCGGTACACCGGCCGGCATTTGGACGATGGATAGAAGTGAATCGAGTCCGTTCAACGATTTCGATTGAACGGGTACACCGATGACTGGCAACGTCGTCTTCGCGGCCACCATCCCCGGAAGGTGGGCAGCTCCCCCTGCACCGGCGATGATGATTTGAATCCCGCGGTCTCGTGCCTTTTCAGCATATTCGAACATCAGATCAGGTGTGCGATGTGCCGACACGACTTGTTTCTCATATGCGATGTGGAGCGTATCAAGCACGGCACATGTATGTTGCATCGTCTCCCAGTCAGATGAACTGCCCATGATTACACCAACTGTCTTCACTTCAGCGTCCCCCTTAAAATAAAGAAATCCCTAAACCGATTCGTCAGTTTAGGGTATAGACCACGACAAAAAAATGTCGACTATACCCCATAGTCTGACCAGAATCGGTGATCAGGTAGAAACTTGCAAGCCATTTCCTTGCGATTATATGGAGCGATATTTGATTTTCTTAACTCACACGCCTATCGTACCTTGTTCTTTGAAAACATGTCAACAAAGTGCGAACATTTTAATTGTCTGAATATTTATCGTTCGCTTTTAACTCATTCTCAGTACGTAAAAAAACCGCCCTCATAAAAGGACGGTTTGGCATCATGGTTTGAGAGCAACGCACTCAAATAAAATCGATTGATGGGAATGTACAGGTTCGTCTTTGGTTCCCGTTTTTTCAAAGACAGGCTTTTCAATCCTACGTACCGGGCGATACCCCATTTGAGCGATGCGATCTAAACACTCACCGACCGTCTCGTTTGGCTCGACGTATACTTTGATTTTTTTGGCCATCTGTTCTTCCTCTCTTTCATTTGAATGACGATATAAAAAAGCGGCGGCCCTTGAGCGAATGCTCCAGAACCACCGTTTGCCTGGCGACGTCCTATCCTCACAGGGGGAGACCCCCAACTACTTTCGGCGCTGAAGCGCTTAACTTCCGTGTTCGGCATGGGAACGGGTGTGGCCGCTTCGCTATCGCCACCAGACAATTTCAGGCTTGTTCCCTGAAAACTGAAGTTCATCAATTGTCAAACCATAGACTAGATCAAAGCCTCGACCGATTAGTATCATTCAGCTCCACGTGTCACCACGCTTCCACCCATGACCTATCTACCTCA
>NZ_JACSMC010000091.1:0-390 GCF_018618435.1 Exiguobacterium sp. s150
ATGTTTTTCACATCCGAACTCACGTTCATCCCATGCCTAAAGGCGGGCTATGCCCGGTATGGGCTTTCCTGCTCGTATAATCTGTAATCGGCGACGTGAGTGCCGCAATGGGATGACCCATCAGACAGACATACGTCCGGAGGGCCGCTTGCGGCGTCGCGTGCAATGCAAGCAAGACGAGACAAGTCACGCCGATCGAGAGCAATCCTTTTTTCACGCTCATTTCCCCTTTACACATTCGTTCCTGAATCATTCGAGCCCCCTATGCCTTTTCCCTTCACACCAAAAGAGACGAACCCGTATTGAACTGCTCCCCGTCAAGTAGACAGGGTAAATAATGAAAACCAGCCTAAGCGGCTTGAGACCTGTATTCGACAGGGCTCAAGCCGT
>NZ_JACSMC010000092.1:0-382 GCF_018618435.1 Exiguobacterium sp. s150
AGTTCTTGTAAAAATCGCTGGACACGGGCTTACCGAAAAGATGGGGTAATGGGGCTACGCGATACACGATCAAGTAATTCAGGAAGGTGGAGAGATAGAGAACTGTCTACAGAAGAACGGTACGCGAAGCTCGAGGCCGAAAACAAGCTGTTGAAAGCAGAGGTCGAACTATTAAAGGAGATCCGCCTGGCGGAAGGGAGAGGAAAGCTGGACTAAGCGCATCGCAAAAATATGAGCTGATTCAAGGTGTCATCATCAAGCACAAAATGAAGGGGATGGTCAGCCATCTCTGTCAGGTGGCCGGGGTGTCACGTCAGGGATACCACGCCTATTTCTCGGAACGGAGGAGACAGATCAGACAGGAGCGCGAATCGAGAGACAT
>NZ_JACSMC010000093.1:0-382 GCF_018618435.1 Exiguobacterium sp. s150
AACAAGGTAGCCGTATCGGAAGGTGCGGCTGGATCACCTCCTTTCTAAGGAAAATGCCCCTGTGGCATTGCCCATCGTTCAGTTTTGAGAGACCAAATCTCTCGACAATCAAATTATGAGGGCCTATAGCTCAGCTGGTTAGAGCGCACGCCTGATAAGCGTGAGGTCGGTGGTTCGAGTCCACTTAGGCCCACCATTTTTTTGAGAATTCCATCACGGGGCCTTAGCTCAGCTGGGAGAGCGCCTGCCTTGCACGCAGGAGGTCAGCGGTTCGATCCCGCTAGGCTCCACTTTTGTTCCTTGAAAACTGAAGATTCATCAAGACATCAAACCAAAATTTCACATATGGTCCGTGAGGACCGTGTGTCTTAGACGCTAGATC
>NZ_JACSMC010000094.1:0-370 GCF_018618435.1 Exiguobacterium sp. s150
TTACAGATTATACGAGCAGGAAAGCCCATACCGGGCATAGCCCGCCTTTAGGCATGGGATGAACGTGAGTTCGGATGTGAAAAACATCCGACATTCGGGTATATATATCCCATAGACAAGTACAAGTCTCTAAAACGCCCGTGTCCATCGCTCCTTGAGAATCGTATCCGGTTCGGTCACGAAACCATGTGACCGGTAAAACGATGCCTGTCGTCATGCAAAAGACGCTAAAACATCAGGTGGACACACCTGTAACGACCTGTGGTTGATGGTAACAGTCAATCAGCCTGAGAACCTATATGGTCTGTCTCAGGAGGGGTGATGGCACACCCTCATCTGAAGGCTTGAGCAAAACAGAAATGGACTGCGC
>NZ_JACSMC010000095.1:0-355 GCF_018618435.1 Exiguobacterium sp. s150
TTTTTCCTTCTGGATCGCCCTGGCATCCTGTCGGATGTCTCGGGCGATCCTCTCCAGGTCTTCCTTCTCTCTGCTGAACGCACTTCGCTACGGCGTTTACGCCTTCGCTCGCTTGTCGGGGCACTTGCGGAACACGTCGCCAGACTACGCTAGGCTCGTATTCCTCGTGCCACACGCGAATTTGCATCTTCTATTGCTTCCTCGCTGATCTGTTTGCTCTTTGTTCTTTTCTTTTTAGAACTTGGAAAGAAAAAGACTTGAAACCGAAGAGCGCACCGGGCATACTCCGGTAGGGAAGATAGGAAACGGCTGGATGGGCAGACTAACCCCTTTGAAAAAGGATGCGGTTAAAATC
>NZ_JACSMC010000096.1:0-324 GCF_018618435.1 Exiguobacterium sp. s150
TAGGCTACCTCACACCGATAAAATATGGTGTGGTGGCAGCCTAATAAGGTGTTTTTATTAGTGTCTCATATAGCTAGGTCAGTCTAAATAGTCCTTTTTATTACTTATTTTACTCCAATGACTAAACTATCTCGTGCAGCTTCCACTACTTCTGTCGTGATAGTTTCAAGGTTATTGATTTCTAATATTCTTTCGATTTGGGTGAAAAGTCTTTGGATAAGTCGAAAGTTTCCACTGTTGACACTCCCACAGCTAAAGCAGTGGGATTCTGAAGTGCTTGTGCGAGCGCAGTCCATTTCTGTTTTGCTCAAGCCTTCAGATGAG
>NZ_JACSMC010000097.1:0-311 GCF_018618435.1 Exiguobacterium sp. s150
TGGGCACTCCTTATCTTCGATATCTCGTGAAGGGACGAAAACAACATGCAGCGACCACGAATGACCAAGCCGAATGACATACCAAAACTTCTGACGATTGCCGACCTTTCTGTCCGTTGGGATATGCCACGACAAAGTCTGCACGACAAAAAAGGAGAGGTCAAATTCCCTCTCCCAGTACAATATGTCGCGAACAATCGGACGGCACTCTTCCTCGAAAGTGACATCATCGAATACGAAAAAGAGAATCCGTACATCAAGACAAGAGCACAACGAGAAGCGCGACGGAATTTCATTTTCAAGTTGTATAT
>NZ_JACSMC010000098.1:0-311 GCF_018618435.1 Exiguobacterium sp. s150
TGGGCACTCCTTATCTTCGATATCTCGTGAAGGGACGAAAACAACATGCAGCGACCACGAATGACCAAGCCGAATGACATACCAAAACTACTCACGATCGCCGACCTTTCTGTTCGTTGGGATATGCCAAGACAAAGTATTCACGACAAAAAAGGAGAGAACAAATTCCCTCTCCCAGTACAATATGTCGCGAACAATCGGACGGCACTCTTTCTCGAAAGCGACATCATCGAATACGAAAAAGAGAATCCGTACATCAAGACAAGAGCACAACGAGAAGCGCGACGGAATTTCATTTTCAAGTTGTATAT
>NZ_JACSMC010000099.1:0-290 GCF_018618435.1 Exiguobacterium sp. s150
TAATCTGTACCCCATGTAAAGGACATTAATAAAAAAACTTATGCTGCTTCAAGGAGATGATTCCTGTACTGTACGGGAGTCATCTTTTTCATGTTCCATTGATAACGATGATGGTTGTAATAGTTAATGGCTTTTCGGATTTCACGCTGTAGTGAATCGAACGTGGTACAGGCCTTTAACTCGACGATATCCTTGAAATGCCCAAAGAATGATTCCTGGACAGCGTTATCCCAACAGTTGCCCCGTCGGGACATGGATTGACCTAGCTTCATACGCTTCACCTCTTTCTG
>NZ_JACSMC010000100.1:0-283 GCF_018618435.1 Exiguobacterium sp. s150
CCTCGAGCGCCGGGGGCGCCTGCCCTTGATCCCGCACACGATGTACCGGAAGGAACAGAAGAAGAAATGGCGCGAGGACCCGTTCAACACCGCGAACTGGGCGTACGATGGCGAGACCGACACGTTCACGTGCCCGGACGGGAGACGGCTCCCGTTCAGCCATGCGTCCCAAAGGACCGACCGGGACGGCTTCCCCCGCGACTTCCGTGTGTACGAGTGCGAGAGCTGCGACGGCTGCCCGTTCCGGGAGCTGTGCACGAAGGCCGAACCGGGGAGACACCGC